>CAIYNX010000235.1 GCA_903927645.1 uncultured Mucilaginibacter sp. | reverse complement strand
GCAAGTGCAACAAAATATGCGGGCCCGGGGTTTTGAAAGCTTTTCGTTCTGTAGTCGGAGACTACGAGCATACTCATCCGATTTATAAACTTCGGACAGCGGGGGGGTGCCGGAATTTCTGGATAGTAATCCGGCCCTAATGGCTTTTATTATCAATTTTTATAAAAACCCCTGTGTATTTCTTTATTAATGTAGTTATTGTTAAATCAACTTCGTATTCATTGTTACGTAATGTGCTTACAGACAAGAATGATTCATCACTTAGCTTCTTAGTAGTAATCGATATTATTGAAGGATAAAACTCTCCTTGAAGATCGTTCAGAAACGCTTTTTCGTCTTTGGGTATTAAAAATAAAAATTTATATTCATATACCAACAGAAATCCTAAATCTTTGACCTCCAGAAAAGCTGTATTTGTGTAAGGTTTTAATAAATTAGGAAGCATCGAATTCAACATTGGTAATTCGAATACAGTTAAAATTATTAAAATGGAACTATCACTACCCGGTTCAGTAAGTAAATAAATTTTAGCACCTGAGACACCCCTTTTTAATATTGAAATCATTTTTTGTTCTTCAATATATTCAAGGTGGCTCGTTTTAATTTTATATTCGAATTGCTTTATTGATGAAGTCATCATAGGTTAAGCATATAAATTTTAGATAAAGTTATAAAATAAACAGTCTTCAGAAATTGTTAAATTGTAAAGTTCCGACAATTTAACAATTTTTTTGTGCTACTACTAATTTGTGATGCGCAAATAAGAAACATGTTTATCGCTAATTTTCGCATTTTACCGTTTCCCAAACCCCCGATTTTAACGAAACGTGGCTTTGATCCCAAGTCTTGGTTTCTATCCAAATATCATTAATCTCAAAAATGAATTGAGCAAGACCCGCATGATAAACAAGCTCATACATTAAATAACAGCATCGTGTTTTAAGGGTTGGAAGCCAGCCACTTTCACGCCAATCCTCCTCGTCACAAAGTAAGCCCCATTTATTTTCTTTAATATTGTGAATGTCAAACCGATGGCTTTCAGTATAAATGGAATTGCCATTTGATACTTCTGTGGCGAAATTTATATCTACAAAATATTCATAGTCGGAAGTTGTGGCGTTACTGTCTTTTATTCTTGCCTCTAAAATGGGAATATCTATTTTAGCTCTTGCAACAATTACTTCTTCGGTTTTTGTCAAAAAAGTGTTCAAGTTGTTTAAAAAATCAATATCCCTATCAGTGATTTTAAATTCACGCCATGTTTTATATTTCTGGTCAATTAAAGGCTGGGCTATCTCGAAATTTATTTTTAAACCTTTGACGTATTTCCCGGAATATTCCCAAGATTCTGGTAAGGGCTTATTTGCATTGAGTTTTGCAAAGGTTTTTATCTTTTCAGAAAACAAGGGTAAACAAATATCCATTACTTCCCTTTCAATTCACCGGTTGCTTGAACCAACTATATCCCTTCTTAAAATATTAACATATTTTATGATAAATTGTAATAAAGCGCTTTCATCTTCATTGCTAATCCTGTTAACTTAAAAAGCGTCATCGGTATTTAAAAAAAATGCACTGGCTATAGCATCGGATGACCACATTGCATCTATTCTGTATTTTACTTCTTTTTTTCTTTATTCCGGTTTCATGAAATTCAAAATTAATAGCTACGTTTATGGGGGTAAATTACAGCGCACCACCGCCATTGTATGGCGCAGTGAAATATTCAGGATATAAAAATTAAATTTTCGGTAGGATAACGCTGTGATTACACTTAGTATTTTGTTACCGCCTTTTGATGTGCCGCCCTAATTTCATTTGCCAATGATTCCGGCTTCAAAACCTTTACATTTTCTCCATGCGAAAGCAGCTCAATAATAAAGTCTGTAGTAACATACAGATTAAGTTTTATTTGCAATTCCTTATCATTGTCAATTGAAACCTGCTGAGTTTCATGAAGAGGTAACGTTTTTATATATTTTCCCCGATCTGGCTTAAACGATAAAACTATTTCTTTTGGCGCTTCATCGTTAGGGCTCATTATCCCAAAACAGTAACGGTAATGTTCTTCCACGTTGTAATTGCCGGGAAAAACAAATTTTTTATTGGTGATTTCAAAGTTTGTTAATCTGTCCAAAGCAAAACTTTTTATATTACCGTCTTTACCATCTTTAGCTAAAATATACCAGCGATTTTTAAACTCCTTTAAAGCGTAAGGGGCAACCGCCCTTATGCTTGGTTCATCATCGCAAAACTTTTGATATTCAAAAGCTATTTCCAGTTTGTTTTTTATGGCATGAAGCAGCCCATATAAGTTTTCTGTTCCCTGGGCCCTGCGTTTTTCTAAATGAATAAAAGGCGTTAAGTCCTGGGCCAGGTTTAGGGAATTGAACATATCAAAAGCCTCCATCATCCTTTGAAAGTTCATGTTTTCGTGCTCATTTTGGATAATATAATATCCCTTTCGAGACTTTGAAAATTCCACATCTATGCCAAAAAGTTCCCGTATTTCTTTTAAATCGCGCTGTAAAGTCCTTTTCGAAAAGCCAACTGTTAGGGTGTCATCCTGCATTTGCAGATATTCCATCTGGTTATCAATATATTCCAGCAATTCTTCATAGGAACTATAAGGTTTTACCTTAAGCTTTTTAAGGATGAGCAGGTACCGGGATATGTAGCCTCGTTTAGACATTTAGTTTCAATATCAAATATTTTCATTTTCGCAGTTAAATAATTCTCCAATATTCAAAGTTGAATACCATTCATCGTATATATTGCATAACCGATTAATAATAGCACTTAAATGAATCTTAATCATTTGACTATTGTCTTGATTAATTCTGCCAGTAATTAAGTTCCAGTATTCCCAGTCATTCTTTTTTATAAAACTTTGTTCTTGTACATTCAATAGTCTATCTTTTGGGGAGAGGCTATTATTTTCACTCCTATTCTCTTCTAAAGCAATAGCTCTTAAATTACCAATGCAATTTGTCCAATGTCTTGTATTTGGATTGATGTTCCACATGCCGTAAACCCAACTTGATGGGTAAATATGATCCCAATCCCACGGTATATTTGTATCGTCCAACGTTTCCATTTGATTATAATCCACAAAATTTTGATTGATGTAATTTCTCTGCGCAAATAATACCAAAGATCTATTTCGCCATAATTTATTTCTAAAATTGTCCCACATTGGATATATCAGAACTTTAGTGTCGTTTTCATTTTCTATTTCTGAATCAATTAATTGCATGTAATTCCTTATAATTTCACTTGAAAAATCGGGATATAGATTACCCCATTGTTCACAATTTTCAACAACTGATCGAAGCAAATAATTGCACAAAGTTGATGGACGAATTAAGGGCGTTAAAAAGCGTTTATCAAAAATTGGGTTATTCCAAAACTCTTTTTTATTTAACTTTTCCCATACCTCACTGACATATTTTTTATTGTCGGTACCAAACCAGCAGAGTGCCGTTATTGTCGCTAATATTTTACGCCTTATTTCTATAGTTTTCGGATGTCCATTTATTTTTATCCACTGAAGTAACATCAAGAATAAATCAGGTTCATTTCTTATAATGCTTTTAATCAATACCGGAGGTATTGCAATGTCGTTTTTTGCAAGAAGCACATCTAATGCATCTGCGAAAATAATTTGCGCTGGATTTTGGTCATCTTTGTTTATAAGTTCTTTGAGTTTATTTTTAAAGTTTAAATCCTGTATTTTTTTTCTAAACTCATTTACACTTAATGGGCGTTGGTAACGATTTTCAACTTCTGCTAAAGCCAATCTAGAAATTAAGGTAATTACTTGAGATGGTGCGATATAACTTGCCCCTATGTTTTCAACTAGTTGTTTCGCTTCTGGAAAAGATGCTTTGTAAATTGAATAAATAAGTTCCTCTCCTTCAATTTTGGTGCCCGATGAATTTAGTCGTACAAATAAAGTTGGATCGTCATTTTTTGAATCATCCTCATCTTTCAAAACCTCCTTTTTCACTACTATTCCAGGAATTTCAACATGCCGTAAATTCTTTATGGCAGAAAAAATATCGTTTTTAAATTCTTGACTATTAATTGTTTCTGTTACTTGTTCTAAATATTTTTTTGAATTACCGATGGAGTGTGCTGTTTTTATATTGTTTATTGGTAGATATTCTTTACACATAAAAATTAAAGTGCTTTGCCAATCTTGTTCATTACATGTTATTGCTTTTATTAAAAATGGTAAAGGAACAGGCAAGTCCGCATCATAGGGGAAAATATTTAGCTGTGACAATTGAGTATAATTTTTATCCTTATTTTGGGGGATTTCTCGAAAAATCCGCAGAGCATTTCTTCTATCGGGAACACTTAGCCTATATTCATTATTAATTCGCTGATAACCCCATGGGTGCGACTGAGTAACTACTCTAACTACGAATTTCTGTGTAGGTGTTTTCTGTTTTGGCGCTAAATCAATCCAAACTACTGGTATGTTTTTTAATGACCAAAAGTTATTCTTTTCACTTTCTTCGCTTTTCCTATTGATCCAAGGATCGTAATGCCCAATAGCTATTGATGTCGCTCTTTGTTGCCCATCAAGTAAAAATAATTTTTCATCCTCACTCTTCGACAATAAAAATGAGCCTATTGGGAATCCTCTTAAAAGAGAATCCCACAAAGATTCTATCTGTTTTACCTTCCATACAAAACTTCTTTGCAATGCTGGAAGTTCAACTGGGGAATTATCTAAATCCAATTGCCAAGCAGCAATTTGATGTAATTTAAATAACGTCGTTTTTTCATTTAAATAATCTTTATCAGTGACGATCATATAGATGTAATTTATAAAGTTCCGCGCAAGCCCTTGCATCACTCAACGCGTCATGATGATTTAATGGTATATTATATTTTCTGCACAACGAGGCCAAATTATCCCTGTATATTTTATAGGTACAATGGCCATTATAAGCCGGAACGGCCATATTGTAATATTCCAATGTTTGTTTAAGGCAATGAAAATCAAATGCTCCGTTATGTGCAACCACATTTTGATCTGTTATAAAAGGGGCTATTTGTTTCCAAACCCTATCAAAAGTAGGCGACCGCCTGGTTAATTGGGGTGTAATGCCATGAATATTAATGTTCATGCTCCAGTAATAATTATCAGGTGGTTGCACCAAAACAGATAATTGTTCTTTGATTATCCCGTTTTCTACCCGCACCAAACCAACCTGGCAAATGCTCCAGCGGTAGCCTTGTGCGGTTTCAAAATCAATTGCAGTAAATGAATTGTCCATAATTTATAACGCTGGCACATGATGCCTCTTAAAACTCTCTATAGGTATCCCTGTAAGATAATAATTATGCAGGTACATGATATTTTCCATGAGGGTTTTTATTACAATGAGACGCGGTTAAACTACTGATGCTTGAACGTTCGGTGCCGCAGTATTGGCAATAGATTTTTTCGGACATGGTAAAATAGGATTTGAATGGTGAAATTATAAAATAGATTATAGGGTATCCTGTTTTTTATATTATTATTTTGTGGAAAACTTATACTTAACATCTAAATCCAGATCAATACGGTCTATATTCAAAAAATCGTCCCAGGCCAATAATCCATCATTTGCTAACAGTGAAAAGAGCAAACAAATCTTTTTATCCCTGAATTTGGTTGACAGGGACGATAAAAAATCAAGTTGGGGGTTGTCTTTACCGTAAAATATAGGGATACTGCTTATAAAATCATTTAACGGAAATTCAATCTGGTAAAAAGGAACTGCATGGTTAAAACCGCGATGGTTAAACTCATAATAGTTGCTTTGGGTATAACACTTTATGGTAAGCGTGCCAGGAGGCACATGATCTGAAAGGTCTTTAGCCGATTTTAAAAACAACTGTATTTGTTCTTCTTCAACAACTAATTTTTTATTCAGGTCAACTAATTGATTTAAAGCGTTCTCGTTAAATGCAAAGGTTTTATTCAGTTCAACTTGTCTTTCCTTTAATAAAACAATGAAATTTTTAGGAACGTTTTTCCAGTTATGGAAAATATTATAGGTAAAAATTTCATTGTAAAAATTTGTCTCTTTGGGTGTTAAACCCTTTGTTAAAGTTGGAATAGGTGATTTGCAAAGTCCAAGTTGTTCCTCAATACTTAGGAAATGCTTTTCGATTTCGCTTAACCTGATAGCATATTCATATTGCTGAAACCTGACAACGAAATTTTTTAATGCCTTAATACTTTTTAAACCGATTGATACTACAATATTTAGCTTGAATAAGTATGGTTCGAACATGACGCTGATTATTTGTTTAAGCAAACCTATGTTGGAACTACGTCAAAATATGTCGCTGTAAATTAAATTTTCTTTGATATGGTGAAAGCAGGTGTGTTATGAGCGATAGCGAATTTCATTCCTGTTTGTGCGACAGCGAGGCTGGCGGCGGAATGAAACACGCCGCGATAGCGTGCGTGGTGTAATGCAGCATCTCATTCTGGCGCGAGGTGTGCCGTGAATTACGAGCCTACGGTTAAAGGTAAGTAAACGTTGTATAAAAGATGGTAGTAGGCCTACCACTGTCGTTGTGCAAGCGAAGGCAGTAAACCGCCTCTCGGTGCTTTTTTAGTAATAAACAGGTGTTGAACGGAAAGAGGAAAAGGCTGCAAAGAGTAGTCAGGTACGAATAAGAGAGATGAACGAAAGTGAACCGCCGATGAAGTGATGAGATAGAAGTACAAATTGTCAAAAGCTAATGTTCT
>CAIYNX010000234.1 GCA_903927645.1 uncultured Mucilaginibacter sp. | reverse complement strand
TATAAATAAAAATTCTATAAATTGGAGGCATTATGAATGTTGATTAAACTTAATACTACTCTTATAATGACTTAATTTGAATTACCTACTTTTAACAATTATGAACAATTATTTGATTAGTAAATATTACAATAATAAGCATGGGAACTCCGGCGATATTTCAGGATCAAATTAAACCTAGGCCATGTCCTTGTGGCAAGGCTGATTGGGATGTAATGAATCGTATTTCGAGAGGACATTTGATAAAAACCGTATTGTTTTTTTTGCCATTAAAAAGGTATAAATGTTCTAATTGTAGAAAGAAGGTGTTGATTTTTGATAATGACTAAGGTTATTACAATTTACAAAGGTTATTTTATAAAGTCTTTACTCTGGTAGATTTTATTAAACGGCTTTATTAAATCTTTAAATTGCAATGAATAATTATTTTATTTTGTAGAAATTTTATCGCGATAAGCTATGATAGCATTTACTATTGAAGCCGCAATTTCATTTTGACCATCTTCCGAATTTAAATACTTTTCCTCGTCCGGATTATTTATATAACCGGTTTCTATTAAAACAGCCGGCATGCCACTATGTGCAAGAACCAATACTCCTTGCTCCTTTACACCTCTACTACCGCGGCCATTATTATCAGTAAATTGCTGGTTTAGTAATTCTCCAAATAAAATGCTTTGTTTGCGGTATTTGGCCATCATGGTGTTTAAAATAATCAAATTAGAAGGATCATTTTCCGTATATCCGGCATATTTGGCTTGATAATCTTTTTCAATATATATAGAAGCATTTTCGCGTAAGGCTTCCATTTGTTCCTCTTTTCTGTGGTAACCATATACCAATAATAATACCCCTTTTTCTTTGTTAGCAATTTTTTTTGTCCCTTCGGGCGATGAATTACAATGAATGGATATGAACAGATTTGCATAATTTTTATTTGCAATTTCTGATCGTTGGTTTAACTCAATAAACTCATCAGTGCTACGGGTCATGATGGTTTTAATATGGACGATTTTCTTTTTGGCCAGCGCTTGAACCTTTAAAGCAATTGCCAAGGTTACATTTTTCTCGAACGAATAATCACCATGTGCACCCGGATCTTTACCTCCATGGCCGGCATCTATCACGATGGTTTTAAATATAAAATTTGGCTTTACATCTTGTTGAGCTATGCATAAATGAAAGCTTAAAGTAAAAAAAGCAATAAAGATGATGGTGGGTAGTTTGATTTTTATAGATAGCATATGGTAAAGTGCATGGAAATCAATAAATTTTTTCAATTTATTTTTTTTCTGATGTTTGGTTGCACTTAGGGCATAAACCATTGGCATATAAAGTAAAACCTTGTACTTTAAAACCATTGGGTAGCGTAATTGGGGGTAACTCTAAATCATCCAAACAATATACATTTTTACAGCTTGTACAATTAAAATGTAAGTGCTCGTCATGGTGATGGTCTTCATCACATTTTGAAGAGCACATGGCATAATTGGCGGTTCCGTTTAAATCAAATACTTTATGAATAATTCCCTTCTCCTCAAAAGTATTCAGTATGCGATAAAGGGTAACCCTATCAACGTCAACCATTATGTTTTCAAGATCGGGTTGAGAGGTAGCTACTGTTTTTGATGATAGCATAGTTAATACCTGTAGCCTCGGACCTGTCTTTTTTAAATGGTGCTTATCAAGAAGCTTTTCAAAATTATTCACTGGTTTTTTACTCATGAATTAGAATGCATCAAATTATAACGCAAAATTAGGAAGAATAATATCAAAATTTAAATGATAATGCTTACTAAAGTAAGGAATAGAAATAAACTAATTTTATGGGTGATTGAATTTGATTTTTAGAGGTCAATGCGGGGCATGGTTGGGATTTGTACAGGTGGCGGCGTACTTTATATTGAAAAAGTGCGCGGTGGCAATTATTAATCCACCAATCGGGACAATAATGGCTTCATGCAAATTTGTGGCCCAGAAATGACCGGTTATAATGATTATAAATCCTGTTATTAATAGGAGCAATGGCAGAATTTTATGGTGTTGTTTAAAGTACGAGTTGCCTATTGCATACACCCCAATTAGCAATGCCAAAAATATCATACTCCACTCCAAAAATGGATTTGCTAAAAAACCCAAACCTATAATGGGTAAGCTTGTAAGCATAATTGGAACAATAGCACAGTGTATTGCGCAAAGTATGGAGGCAGTCATCCCAACACTATCTAAATTTCGTTTACTACCTGAAAATTTCACATTACAAAGATAAAAACTAAAAGCCATTAAGTTGCTTTTAATAATGTCATTTAATTATGGAAATTTATAAATAACCCCAAGGGCTAATCCTTCAGTACCTTGTACAGTTGTGGAGGTATTTTTGTCATATAAAAAAGTGCCGTTTATGGTAACTGCAATTAAGCGGTTTACCTTTGCAGTGAGTACTGCATCAATTCTATTACTTATATAAGCCAATGGTTGTTGGTAAGGAATAAACAATGCATAGCGGGCATTTAAGTGAATGTTCTTCATTAAATCTTTATCGATAGTTGCAACCGCCTGAAAAGCTAGTTCGTTTTTAAAGGTATGACCAATTGGTACACCGTAATTTGAGGGTGAGTTATGGTAAATGGTAGTATCTAAAACCAATGTTTGACGCGCTGTTCCGGTACCCAACCTTAAATCGAAATATTTTACAGGTTTATATTCAACCCCTACCGATTCGGTAAAATAACCAGGCGACATAAAGTTTGAAATGATGTATGGATTATTGGCATTTGATCCATCGGGATTGGTATAGTTATACCCTTTTGAAAATTGCGATTCGAAGGTTAATGAACCAAAGAATAGCCATTTTTTCGAAAGTTGAGTTCCTATCTTATTGTCTAAAAAAATACGATCGTTTGTTTTTCTTGAACCCTGTCCTTTATTTCGCGAAATACCATATACTAGGTTGAGTTCGGTTGTATAATCCAAAGGCTGCTTATTATACTCAGCCTTAAAATCAAAATTGGTTCCTAAGGCTATTGAACTTACACCACCCGCACTATAATTATTTGTAAATGCTGATTGGTTAAAATTTAGTCCGAATAGAACTGATTTATGCCAATAGCTAATTTTGTAATTGGGTAATACTACCGGAATAAATTGTTGCTTAATTTGAAACGGAATGAAATTGACTGGAATTGGATTCTTGGGTGGCTCAATCCTGAATTTATTTAAAAGATTGGTGTCAATTTTTGCCCCAGCATTTATTAAAGTATCTGATTTTTGATCCTGTGCAAAAGCAATCGAAAAGGAAATTAATAAAAATAAAGTTACAAAGCTATATTTAATCATGTTTGATATTAAAAAATCAAAACCAAATAACCAACAATCTATTTGGTTGAAAACTGTTTATTAAACAGATTTAGAGCAAATTTATTATTAATGCCCCACATATAAGCCTTGCAATTGAAAAAAAGCAAAGTGTTTTGTAGCTAAGTAATTATATATTTTTTTTAAAATTAATGAAACGTACGAAAATATGAATTGAAAACTTTGCAATTGGAAGATAAGTGCAAATTGTATGGTTTTTATAAGGTAGTTTTATTAGCCATTTAATTATTTAAATTTAATTTTCAATAATTACTGAAAGTTTAAAAACTATTTATATATTTGTTTCGTGGAATTAGAAGAAGCAAAATTACAGTTTATAGAAGCTTGGGGTAAACTTGGGTCGGAGTGGGGTATTAACCGGACCATGGCACAGGTACATGCTTTATTGTTGATTACACCTGAGCCAATTTCTACCGAGGAAATTATGGAGCAGTTGAGCATTTCTCGTGGTAATGCTAACATGACAATCAGAGATTTAATTAACTGGGGACTAGTTGAAAAACAATTAAAGCCCGGTGAGCGTAAAGAATACTTTTATGCCGATAAAGACACGTGGAATATAGCCAGGCAAGTAGCCAGAGAACGCCGTAAAAGAGAATTGGAACCGGTAATAAAAGTATTGAATGAATTAACCAAGGTTGAAGGCGATTCAAAAGATCCGGCTTACAAAACCTTCCACAAAACAGTAAAAGACATTAATAAATTGGCTGCCAATGTTGACAAGCTTTTTGTTACTGTATTAAACGCAGAAGAAAGCTGGTTTTGGGGCTCTATTTTTAAGATATTTAAGTAGCAATTTTTTTTATCACAAACTTTCATAAATTACTGAAAATATGAAAACTTTAAAAAACCACATGGTATTGTACGATAATGAATGCCCAATGTGCAAAACTTACACGATGGCATTTGTAAAAACCGGCATGCTCGACCGTGATGGCCGCGCCCCCTATCAAAACACAATGGATAACTTTTGTACAGTTATTGACAAGCAACGCGCTGTAAATGAAATAGCGCTTGTTAATACCCAAAACGGCGAAGTTACGTATGGCGTTAAAAGCTTGTTTAAAATTATAGGTAATGCTTGTCCGGTATTTGGTCCTTTGTTTTCATTTTCACCTTTTGCCTGGTTCATGACTAAGGTTTACGCTTTTATATCCTACAACCGGCGGATAATTATTCCTGCAGGCAAGGTGGGAAATAGCTTTATTTATCAACCCAGTTTTAAACTTAATTACCGGATTGCTTATTTAATATTTACCTGGTTTGTAACGGCTTATATTTTAACAAAATATGCCCAACAATTATCAGGCATGGTACCTGTAGGGAACGCTTTACGCGAATATTTTATTTGTGGTGGTCAAATTATTTTTCAGGCCATTATTATTCAGTTTTATAAAAAGCCATTAACATGGGAGTACTTGGGTAATCTTATGACTATTTCATTTGCCGGTAGTTTGCTTCTTACCTTGCCCTTATTGTTTGGGCAATATTTGCATTTTACTGCACTTGCCTATACCATATATTTCATAATAGTAGCCGATTTGATGTTTTTAGAACATATTCGTCGTAGCAAATTATTAAACTTAGGTTGGGTTATGACCATTACCTGGGCTCTTTACAGGCTATTATTGTTAATGCTCATATATAATTATTAATTGGTACGCTTCTAAAATTCAAAACTAACAAATAATGTTATGAAATTTAAAAAGATAGTGCTTGCTGGAGGTAGCGGCTACCTTGGTAGGGTTTTGGCCAATTATTATAGCGAAAAAGCACAGGAGGTAGTTGTTTTAAGTAGAACCCAAAAAGAAACCGAAAATAATATGCGAACCGTAGTTTGGGATGCTAGAACTAGGGGTAAATGGACGGCCGAATTGGTAAACGCCGATATGCTAATCAATTTATGTGGCAAAAATGTAAACTGCCGCTATACCGAAAGCAATAAAAAGGAAATTTTGGATTCGCGCATGGTGCCCACGCTTTTATTGGGCGAAGTAATTAGCGGCTTGTTTGAACCGCCTAAACTTTGGATCAATATTACCTCGGCTACTATTTATCGACATGCAGAAGACCATGCTCAGGATGAACAAATGGGTGAAATAGGCAGTGGATTTTCTGTTGATATTTGTAAAGCCTGGGAAAATGCCTTTTATCAATATCAAACCGCAAAAACCCGTAAAATAAATTTACGAATGGCCATTGTTTTGGGCAAGGAGGATGGTGTGTTTCCACGCTTACTAAATTTAACAAGGTTGGGTATAGGTGGAAAACAAGGCAATGGCGAACAATATATATCTTGGGTACATGAGCTGGATGTTGCCCGAAGCACCGAATGGTTTTTTGATAAGCCAGAATTGGAAGGGACGTTTAATTGCAGCTCGCCAAACCCAGTAAAAAATAGTGCCTTTACGCATATTTTACGAAAGCTGTCCGGCATGCCATTAGGCTTGCCAGCACCCGCATGGTTGCTTACCATTGGCGCGGCAATTATAGGAACGGAAACCGAATTGATTTTAAAAAGCCGCTGGGTATTGCCAACCAAGCTACAATCTTCAGGATTTAAATTTAGCTTTAATGATTTGGCACCAGCCATTTTCGATATTTTAAAAACTAATTAACCTAAACCTTATCATATATAAAACTAACAAAATGAATCAATCACAAAAACAAAAAATTTTAGGACTTGTTGTCTCTAATTTAGTAGGCTATTCATTGATAGCACTAACTAGATACTTTTTAATATATACTGATCTAGAGAAATCTGGTAGCTCCCCAAACTTAATACTTTCGGAGTTTATTATCATTCCAATTATAATGGGACTTGTAAGCATGTGGTTTTGGCGAAAGCTTTATTTTTCTTGGTATGCTATTACCGTAAATTCATTCTATACATTAGTAGTAGCCCTTAGTTTAAGCGCTATAATTATACACGAGGGAATAATATGTATAATTATTGTATCTCCCATTGTGCTAATTTTTTTGGTGGTAGGTTGTTATATTGGTAAATGGATGTTTCAAAGAGATAATTCTACTTTAAACCTTAGTGTATTTTCAATATTAGCTTTCATTTTTTTTGCCGATGCTTATTCAAAACACGAATTTGAAAATGTAGTTTCTGATACCATGATTGTGAAAGCACCGCCCGCAAAGGTTTGGCAAAATGTGGTGGCCTTTAAAAGAATAAAACAACCCAGCAATTTTTGGCTTTTTGATATTGGTTTACCCCGCCCCATGGAAACAACAGTTGATGGCTATTATTTAGGTGCTGGCCGCAAATGTATATTTAGCAATGGCTACGTATTTGGCGAAAAAATCTCCACCTTCAAACCTGAGCACGATTTGGTATTTGATATCATCAACCAACCCCACGACCCAGAAATAATGCAACACCTTGATTTACTTAAAGGTGAGTTTGTATTGAAGGATAATAAAGATGGTACTACCACACTAATAGGCAATAGCTGGTATAGACTTTATGTTTTCCCAGCATGGTACTATGATTTATGGACACAAAGCATTGTCCGTAACGTACACTTACGGGTGATGGAGCATATCAAACAAATTAGTGAACAGTAGAATTAATGTGTTTGTTTTTACGTTTGGTAAGCTTTTTGATAGATAAATAAAAATACTATTTATTAGCCTTTTAATATTGTTTAAATTGCACCCGAAAAAATTATTTAGCTTATGCAATATGATGTTATCGTTATCGGCTCTGGTCCTGGGGGTTATGTAGCCGCTATACGTTGTGCCCAATTAGGTTTAAAAAC
>CAIYNX010000233.1 GCA_903927645.1 uncultured Mucilaginibacter sp. | reverse complement strand
GCTATAAACTAAGAATTGCATCCATTTTTAAAACTTCTAATTCCTTAGAGTAGTAATCTTTTTTTTCCTCATCAACTATATTAGCTATGAATTTTAAAAAAGAATCAATTAATTCAATATCTTCAATTGGGTTACCGAGATAGCCATATCCAGCTTCTATTTCGTGTTGATTATATGATATTTTATTTATGATCGCGTTCGCAGCCTTATTTAAGGCAATTTGATTATTTGATTCAATATGAAGTGCTCGTAATAAAAAATTAATTTCGCGTGTCCATATTAGAGGAATTGGATTCATTGGTTCTTCTTTAATCCAATCATGAATTTCAGGTTCTATTATTTTCCTATGTAAATTGATTGGAAGATATAAATTACCATTATTGTAAAAGTCAGCAATTTCGTTCACTATAACTACAATTTCTCTACGAGATTGCTTATTTTGGTTTACATAGTCGATAAAAAATTGGTCTAATACCTTGAATGCTTCTTCACAAAGTCCTTTTTTTCGTAATTCTATGTTTTTATTGTAAGAACCACACCAATTAGGTAGCTTAAAATTTTCTATCTGATCCATCATTTTCAATAATTATGAGTTTGGTTTAAATTACATCACACACACATTAGCCAAGAGGTACTCTTTCGTTAAAACAGTTTTCTTTATATCGAATTTGCAAATAAAATCTATATAAACCGCATAAATTGAAGTTGAGTTTTGGAGTATTACTTGCAAGAGATTTTTTAAATATTGATCAGGCTATGTAATTACATCTCAATAATTAAGTGTATATCCATTTTTCAAAAATTCTTCATCATCAACCCCACTTCCGGAAATTATTGATTCAGCATATTTTGATAAATATACTTTTTTATTTATTATCTTTTTTTTGCTTAAAAAATCTAAACTTACTTCAGCAATTTTTATGGTTTTGGTATTTTTACATTTAATGTCAACCGATAATACATTTTTATTTAGTTTTCGAGTAATCAAACAATTGTCGAACGAATCTAAACAAACTGATTCAAAGCAAAACACCCTTTCAAAATTCAAATATGTATCAATGCTGAACATATGGTCAATCACCGCGTTATATAAATTCCCGTTGTGAGCCCTTTGTTTAATAAAAAGGTATCTTTTTCCATCAGGCAGATTTTTAAAATAAAGCAATGGTTTTGTAAGCAACCGATTACTTCCTTCAAAACCTTCTTCATTGTTTTCCATCCATTTGCCATTTATAGAGGGAATATTTTCCGATACTTTCTTTTCTATCTTATCTGCAAGCAAAAAATAGTAATGGATGCTATTGAATGAATACGCTTTTATAATGTAAAGGTCAATTCGTTTGTTAACATAAATATTAAAAATGATTCTTTGCCTGCCATCATCATTCTTATAGGTAACTGAATCTTTTAGTTTTTTGTATAACCCATCAATTTTTTCACGCACAAAAAGTGGAATTTTTACTCTTGGGCTTATAGAATCCTTGTAGGTAACAAAGCTATTATCCTTTATATGAATTGCCCTTAAACTGTCGACATTTTTACCAAATGAATTATATGCTGTTAAAATGATTAAGAATAACAATAAGGTAAAAAATGGAAAATAATTTGAAACATGATTCTTAGCAAAAGTTTTAAATGCTTTTAATTCCATGTTTCTTAAATAATTATTATTAGAAGGATTTTAAAATTGCTATTGAGCTATTTTGTGCAGAGTTGTAAAGGTTTAGGGAAAGTTTCCCTAATTCAATCGTAAAACAGCCTTAATACTATTAAATGTTAATTAAAAAAATTTAATACGCAGCCAATACATTAAACCCAACCCCAGCAATACCAATCTTTTCCCAATTGGCTTGACTGGTTTCTCTGGATATAATGGCACTGCCAAATAAACTTGCAGAAAACATAATACCATGCCCGCCCGTATCCTTGATCCATTCAAGACTTACAATAAACTTATCATCTACGTAAATATTGTAGGGTTTTAAATCAACCTCAATTTGTTCGTCACCTTTTTTTACCGTTACAAAAATATTTTGGGTTTGTATCAGTTGGTCGGGCAATCCATCCTTTACGGTATAAAAATTCAGTCTTAATTTAACCGAATCGGTTGGGCCCACCACCAAGGAGGCGTTGAAACGTTTTAACCAAGTCGGTGATTTTTTAATCTTAATAATTTCTCCTATTTCGTTGCCCAATTTATTACTTGAAAATCCGGCATCGGTCGATTTTGATTGTGTAGTATTGCCCAAAACAGCTTCCTTCAATTTATTGCCTTTTATTTTAACCTCAGAAAGTTGTTTGGTTGATGGATTTAAAAAATAGATTTTATCGGTAGGCTGTTTTTTTATAAAATCATTTACGGCAATTTTTATTGGCTCATAACCCACCATCGATATTTTTAAGGTATCTGTAGTTACCGTTCCAATGTTTAGGCTAAAATGTCCATGATCATCTGTTACCGTTCCTATTGATTTACCTATAATCCCTACATTCACAAAACTCAAAGCTTCTTTGGTTTTGGTATCTTTTACAAAACCATCAACTGATTGGGCACTCAATTGTAATACGGTAATGCTAAATAAACATAATAATGGCCAGAATTTCATATCAATTTTATATTTTATAGTTAGGCTATCGCATACATCTCTTCCCTTTGCTTTTGCACTACTTCGCTATTGATATATTCATCATAGCTCATCAATTTATCGATGGTGCCGCCGGGGGTAAGTTCAATAATGCGGTTGGCAACGGTTTGTACCAATTCATGGTCGCGCGAGGTAAAGAGGATAGTTCCCCTAAAGTCTTTCATGCCATTGTTTAGCGCGGTGATGGATTCCAAGTCGAGGTGGTTGGTAGGTTCGTCAAACATCAATAAGTTGGATTGCTGCAACATCATGCGGCTAAACATGCACCTCATTTTTTCGCCCCCCGAAAGTACATTGCTTTTTTTCAATACCTCCTCGCCCGAGAACAGCATCCTGCCTAAAAAGCCACGGATAAACTGGTCGTCTTTCTCGCCCGGAGAGTATTCGCGCAGCCAATCAATCAAATTATCGTCTTTTCCGGCAAAGTATTCGGTATTGTCAATCGGTATATCGGCCGGGTTAATGGTTACACCCCATTTAAAGTCACCCTTATAATCGGTATCACGACCAGTTAAAATATGGTACAAAGCAGTAGTAGCCAAACTATTTTCGGACAGGATGGCAATTTTATCGCCCTTGTTCACCATAAAGCTTACGTTGTTGAACAACATTTCGCCGTTTAATGATTTTCTTAATTTCTCCACCTGTAAAATCTGGTCGCCTGCTTCACGTCCGTTATTATTGAATATAATACCCGGATATTTACGGTTTGATGGTTGAATTTCTTCCAGATTTATTTTATCCAAAGCCTTCTTCCTACTGGTGGCCTGTTTTGATTTAGAAGCATTCGCGCTAAAGCGACGGATAAATTCCTGCAATTCCTTCACCCTATCCTCAGTCTTCTTATTTTGGTCGGAACGTTGTTTCAATGCCAACTGACTCGATTCGTACCAGAAGGTATAGTTACCCGTAAAGATGGTCATCTTGGCAAAGTCAATATCAACCACATGGGTACAAACGGTATCCAAAAAGTGCCTATCGTGGGATACCACCAATACAATAGCTTCATAAGTAGCCAAAAAGTCTTCCAACCATGTAACAGTATGTATATCAAGGTCGTTGGTGGGCTCATCCAGTAATAAAATATCAGGTTTACCAAATAAGGCCTGCGCCAGTAATACCCTAACTTTTTGGGTATTATCCAAATCCTTCACCAATTGGTAATGAAATTCCTCTTTTATACCTAAGTTGCTTAACAGGGTAGCAGCATTGCTTTCGGCATTCCAGCCATCCATTTCGGCAAAAAGGTTTTCCAGCTCTCCCGCACGTTCGCCATCCGCATCGCTAAAATCCTCCTTCAAATAAATGGCATCCTTCTCCTTCATTACGGCATACATCTCTTTGTAGCCCATCATAACGGTTTCAATTACGGTAAAATCATCAAAAGCGTAGTGGTTTTGGCTCAATACTGCCATTCGTTCACCCGGTGTAAAACTTACCGAACCGCTGGATGGGTCAATCTCGCCCGAAAGTATTTTCAGAAAAGTTGATTTACCCGCACCATTGGCACCAATAATGCCATAACAATTGCCATGCGTAAATTTGAGGTTAACGTCCTCAAACAATGTGCGTTTACCATAGCGTAAGGTTAAATTTGATACTGTAATCATGCTTCGAAATATTTGTGCAAAAATACACTTAAATCATCGATTTTTAATACAACAAAGACCCCTGTAAGGTATTATTGTGTCAAAAAAATAGATGACTAAGTACTTAATATTGTGGTGTAATTGAAATTAAAATAAAGGATAAACGTTAGCCCTATTTACCCCAGCTTGCCGGATCTTTTACCCAATCGTTCAAAAGCATTAGCTCGTTGCTGGTAAACATTTGGTTTTTATCGGCATAGCTTATCAACTCCTGATAATTAGAGAGGGTTGCAAACGGGCAATTGGCTTGTTTAAAATTATCGTTGGCTATATCAAAACCATAAGTAAAAATGGCAACCAAACCTGCAACATCATAATCGGCAGCACGCAGGGCATCAACAGCCTGTAAGCTGCTTTTTCCGGTCGAGATGGTATCTTCTACCAACACCACTCTTTTTCCGGTTAATACATCGCCTTCAATTAAATTACCCATTCCGTGTTCTTTAGGCTTTGAACGTACATAAATAAAGGGCAAACCTAATTCTTGCGCTACCAATGCTCCCTGAGGTATACCAGCAGTAGCAATTCCGGCAATGCAACCTACCGGACCAAACATATCCTGGATTAATACAGTGAGTTGTTGCCTGATGTATGTGCGTATGGTTGGATGCGATAAAGTGATGCGGTTATCGCAATATATAGGTGATTTCCAACCAGACGACCATGTAAATGGGTTGGTAGGTTGTAATTTAATTGCTTTAATTTGCAGCAGGAATTCAGCAACCTGCTGTCCTATCTCAGTATTATTAGACATGGCACAAAAATACAGAATTTATATGAACGAAAAAGTAGTTTTACTTACTTCGTTAAAACCAAAAAATTTTCATGCTTATGAAAAAATTGAGGCCCCTGTTTTAGATTTAAAATTGCTGTACCCTTGGGTAATGGCTAATGATAGTCAGCAGTTTTATATTGAAACTGAGAGTCCTAAAAAAGTTTTAAAACAACTATTAAAAAGCATACCCTTAATTGAGGCCGCAGGCGGACTAGTAATGAATGAAAATAGCGACTATTTATTTATTTACCGTAACGATAAATGGGATCTGCCTAAGGGAAAAATTGAGAAGAAAGAAGGCATAAAAGAGGCCGCGGTGCGGGAGGTGGAAGAAGAATGCGGTATAAAAGTGAGCAAGCTGGAAGATAAAATTTGCAATACCTACCATATTTATACCTTTAAAGGCGAACCGGTAATAAAAAAGACCTACTGGTTTAACATGAAATGTAAGGGTGCCCCCAAACTAATTCCTCAAAAGGAAGAAGGCATAACCGATGCCAAATGGTTTAAAAAATCGGCTATTAGTGGTATCGTTGCAAATACTTACCCATCTATTATGGACGTATTGAAGAAGGAAGGTTTTTTTAAAGAAAAGGTAAAGCTTCCTTTGGTATAAACTGCGATACATCGCCATTGTAACGCATAATTTCGCGTACGATGGTTGAGCTGATAGAGGAATAGCCGGGCTTGCTTACTATAAAAATGCTCTCAATTTCCGGCTCCAGCGAGTGGTTCATTTGGGCGATAGCTTTTTCATATTCAAAGTCAGATACGGTACGTATCCCCCTTATCATGTATCCGGCACCAATTTTTTTGCAAAAATTCACCGTCAACCCTTCATAAGCTATCACATGTATGCGCTCATCGGTACCAAAAACTGCCCTTAGCATTTGTTCCCTTTGTTCGATACTTAAATAGCCCTGTTTAGAATTGTTAACCCCGATACCTATATATACCTTATCGAATAAACCAACCGACCTTTTTACAATATCAACATGGGCTTTGGTTACCGGATCGAACGAACCTGGGAAAAGGGCTATTTTCATGTTTGGGAAATGATTATTTATGCTCAAAAATAGCAATCATTTGCACAAAACTCAGCTTTCTGAATTTAATATGTCGTCCAGACTGTAAAAAACTTTTAATCCCAATGTTTTTGCCAGTTCAACATCCCCATCAGCACCTTTTGATGCGCCTCCAATTCTTAAAACAGCATCACATTTGGTTAATAGTCTTCTGGCTATCGGGTATGAAATTTCTTCGTAAAACACATCACCAGCCTTTTTTGAACCTGCTGCTTTTAAAAGCGGTAAGGCCAGCCATTCGCCAATTAAAGGAATGTGGCCGGCTCTAAATAAAGGTAAAGCCATTGCCTCCAAGCGGCTTAAATTTTGTTCCATTAAAATGGGGTCGTCATTGGTACCTGAACGATAGGGGCCAGCTATTAAAATAGTCATGATTTTTAATTTAAAAGGTTATGGAGTTTAGCATATTGTAATAGCATAATGGTTTTACCATCCCGAATTTCTCCGTTGCTTATCATATTATATGCTTTGCTAAATGGAAGTTCCAAAACTTCAATATTTTCGTTTTCCGCTTCCACGCCTCCCCCATCGCCTACTTTCATATTTTTTGAATATTCGGCCGTAAAAAAATAAAGTATTTCGGTAACAGAGCCCGGTGACATGTAGGCCTCAAATATTTTGGTGACGGAGGATACCTTGTAACCGGTTTCCTCTTCCGTTTCGCGTTTAATGCAATCCTCGGCATTGTCTTTATCCAACAGCCCAGCGCAACATTCTATTAAATATCCGTCCTCATTCCCATTAATAAAAGTTGGTAACCTGAATTGGCTGGTTAATATTACCGTTTGCAGCTCTTTATTAAATAATAAAATGGTAGCTCCATTGCCCCGATCATAGGCCTCCCTACTTTGAACCTGAGTTTCTCCAGTTGCTTTTTCAACTTCAAAAGTTATTTTTTTGAGAGTGTACCAGTTGTCGGACAGGATTTCGGTTTTTAGAATTTTAATATTTTTCAAGTTATATTGATTGTATTTGATTTATTATGATTATTTTTGACCAAATTAAATCATAAATAATGAATTTTCAAAAAAGAAAACGTTTTATTTTAGATGAGCTTAATAAACAAGGTGAAGTAGATGTAAAAAAGCTAGCTGCCGATTTATCGATTTCTGAAATTACCATCCGCCGCGATTTAAATAATTTAGCTGATAATGGTCTTTTATTCCGAACCCATGGAGGGGCATCTAAAACCGACCCATTGGCTGTGCCTTATACCTATACCAATAAATCGGTTCAAAACATAGCAGCCAAAGATGATATTTGCAGAGAAGCAGCCAAACTAATCAACGATGGCGATATTATTTTTATGGATTGCGGCAGCACCGTTTTTAGACTTTGTCAATTTATTGCCAATAAACGGATAAAAGTAGTTACCAACTCCTTACCCATTATTACAGCCTTGCAAAATAGCCTCGTTTCACTCAATATTATTGGAGGAGAATATGATGCCAAAAGGCAGGCTATGCATGGATTAATTGCTAACAGACACCTTTCATTTTACAAAGCCAAGCAAGCTTTTATCGGGGTTGATGGCATATCGGTAAATGGCCTATTTGCAAATACTGAACTGGAAGCCGGTATTACTACCGCCTTTATAAACAATAGTGAAAAAACTATTTTATTATGCGATGATAGTAAAATTGGAAAGGAAAGCTATTTAAAATTTGCTCCACTTACCCAAATAAATACTTTGATAACCAATTCTACTTCAGCCGACCTTGTCCTATACGAGGAACAGGGGATTGAAATAATCAAAGTTTAAGGTTTTGTACTACTAAACGAAAAAAGGAAAAAGAGGAATGCCCATACTTTCTCTGTTCAACAAACTGAGGATGGTTTGATAAGTTTTGCATGGATTGATGTTCAATAATCAATAAGCCATCATCTTTTAGGATATTGCGCTCAAAAATAATTTTAGGAAGCTCCGGGATTCGGTTTAAATCATAGGGTGGATCAGCAAAAATAAGGTCGTATTTATCCGATTCGATATTAAGGTATTTAAAAACGTCTTCCTTATAGGTTTTTATTTGCAACAAACCATGTTGATGGGAACAATCTTTTAAGTAGTTTACGCAGTGTATGCTGCGGTCGATAGAGATTACTTTTTCAGCACCTCTTGAAGCAAATTCCATGGAGATATTGCCAGTACCGCTAAACAAATCAAGTACATCAATGCCTTCAAAATCAATTTGGTTCTGCAAAATATTAAAAAGAGCTTCTTTGGCGAGGTCGGTTGTTGGTCGTACCGGTAAATTCTTTGGCGGATTTAACCTAAGTCCTCTTAAACTTCCTCCGATGATGCGCATAGCAGTAAAGAAACAGTAGAAAGTACTTTATGGTTTTCCAGATGCCAAGGCAGACTAATTAATGCAACTTCTGTTAACTCAACTTTTTCAAAAAATCTGGACAGTTTTGCAAACTTATTATCAAAAGTATCAATCATACCACTCAGACCTAAATGGGTGGTTCGTGGGTTAAGTTGTAATTGTTCGGCTACTAAAACAGAAAAATAGGCCAAATCGTCTTCATCTACAACTTCAAATATTTGATAAAAATGAAGTTTGCCATCTAAAAAATACAGGAAATGAATATGATCGTTCCCAATTTCTATATAAATTTTATTGTTAACATGAGGTTGGTTTGAAAGAACATTTACCCAACCTTTTAAAGCGTACACAGTATTATCAATTCCAAACTTATTAATAGCATTTATTATTGCCTTTGGAGTTTTATAAACAATTATATTTTCGCTATTAAATACATGCGCCAATACATTCTCATTTTCGGTAAAATCTAAAAAATGAGCGTATTCAGATACTTTATTAGTTTGGAAAATATGGTTTGGTACCAATGTTAAGGCATCTGCACACAAGCCAATAATAACTGTTTTATAATTGGCTGTCAAAATATCGGTAAGATCGCCGGGTTCATCAAGCTGGTATATGGGATAATTCTCGCCAAATGCCATTAATTTATTATTATAAATAACAGCATAGGTAAAAGATTTTACCTCCAATTGTATGATTAAGGTATAATTGGCACTTTGCGAAATTTCAAAGCTATACTCCTGATATTGATTATTGTTTTTGTCCATGAACCATAACAAAAGTAATTATTTTTTTGAAATTAGGTTGGTATTCACTAATCCTTGTTTAGCTTAATTAAAAAAAAGGCCGGTTTCCAGTTTTTATATTAGCCGGAAATGGCATTTATGATATCATATTGTGTAATAATTTCTATTTTACCGTTATCTTCAACCAAAACTGCAATATTATCCTTATTGATCATTGCGGATATTTTATCAATCGAGGTATTCAAATCAACAAAAGGAAAAGGAGCAGTTACTATATTTTTTACTGGTTGAGATTTAACTGACGGATTTTCGATCAATGAATTTAAAATATCGGTTTCGGTAACCTTGCCTATTACCATGCCTTTTTGAGTAACTGGTATTTGCGAAATGTTTAATGATTTAATGGTATTAATCGCTTCCAGAATTGACTTTTCGCAATCAATGGTGACTATTTGCTGACTTTCCTTTTTTTGGATGATATGGCGGGCTGTTAGTTTTTCTTCTTTTAAAAAGCCCCTGTCGCGCAACCAATCATCATTATACATTTTGCCCATATATCTGGAACCATGATCAGGGAAGATGATAACGATAACATCACTTGCCTTAAACCTATCTTTCAATTGCAAAACACCAGCCACTGCCGAACCTGTTGAATTACCTGCGAATATACCCTCCTTACGGGCAATTTCACGAGTCATTAAGGCTGCGTCTTGGTCGCTTACTTTTTCAAAATGATCAATTAATGAGAAATCTACGTTTTGCGGTAAAAAGTCTTCGCCTATGCCTTCGGTTATGTATGGATAAATTTCATTTTTATCCATTTCACCCGTTTCCTTATATTTCTTAAATACCGAGCCGTATGTATCAATGCCTATAACCTGTATATTCGGATTTTTTTCTTTCAAATACCTTGCCGTGCCCGATATAGTTCCTCCTGTACCAACTCCTGCTACCAAATGGGTAATTTTTCCTTCAGTTTGTTCCCAAATTTCCGGTCCGGTTTGCTCATAATGCGCTTGGGAGTTTGATAAATTGTCGTACTGATTGGGCTTCCATGAATTTGGCACCTCACGTTCCAATCTCGAAGAAACCGAATAATAAGAACGTGCGTCCTCAGGATCAACATTAGTGGGACAAACAATTACTTCGGCACCAAAGGCACGAAGGGCATCAAATTTTTCCTTGCTTTGCTTGTCGGTGCTGGTAAAAATACATTTATAGCCTTTTATAACAGCGGCAATAGCCAAACCCATACCAGTATTGCCCGATGTACCTTCAATAATAGTACCACCTGGTTTCAGTTTACCACTTTTTTCGGCATCCTCTATCATTTTTAATGCCATGCGGTCTTTAATAGAATTCCCCGGATTGGTGGTTTCAATTTTTGCTAAAACCGTAGCCGGAATTTCCTTTGTTATCTTATTCAATTTAACCAAAGGCGTATTGCCGATGGTTTCTAAAATATTATTGTACCACATAAATTTAATGTCTACTAATTCTGTATACTAAAAGAATTATTGCTCAAAATTAACTTTCTAAAATGATATTATGATAAAATCTAAAATACATTTATGGAATTATCTAATTTGGTGCATCATTAAGGAAAATTATAATTATGAATTTAATGCTACCCCCAAATTATAGTAGCTTAGTGATAATCTTAGAAAAAACATTTTTTATTATACTGTTTAAAAGCCATCAAAAGAATAATTGAAAATTAATTTTGCTATTTTTCAACCACTCACCCAATCAACTTATTAAACCCAATCAACCTACAGATTAAAAAATCAAATGCTTCACCGTCAAACCTTTATTTATCAATTGCTTTAATGATTCAATGCCGATATGTAGATGGGTCTCCACAAATTGTTCGGTTACAGAGGAATCGCTTTCAGCGGTCTTTACCCCTTCGGGCACCATTGGTTGATCTGAAACAAGTAACAGGGCTCCCGTTGGTATCTTGTTTGCGAAACCGGTGGTAAATATGGTGGCTGTTTCCATATCAACTGCCATGGCTCTTAATTCTTTCAGGTATTTTTTAAATTCCTTATCGTGCTCCCAAACACGGCGGTTGGTGGTGTAGCAGGTGCCTGTCCAGTAGTCACGTCCATAATCGCGAATGGTGGTCGAAATTGCTTTTTGGAGGGCGAAAGCTGGTAAAGCAGGTACTTCGGGTGGCAGGTAATCGTTGGAGGTACCTTCTCCCCTAATGGCTGCGATGGGTAAAATTAAATCGCCTACTTTGTTTTTCTTTTTTAAGCCTCCGCATTTACCCAAAAAAATTACGGCCTTTGGGTGTATGGCTGTCAATAAATCCATAATAGTAGCCGCAACCGAGCTGCCCATCCCAAAGTTGATGATGGTGATGCCTCCTGCAGTTACACTTTGCATGGGCTTATCTAAACCCAAAATTGGCGCGTTATCATTCCACAATGAAAACAGCTGGATATACTTTGAAAAATTAGTCAGGATAATATAGCTGCCAAAATCATGCAGTTCACGTCCGGTATAGCGCGGCAACCAATTGGTTACAATAGCCTCCTTAGTTTTTAATCCGGTTTTTGTTTGAATAATACGATGGCTTGCGCTGTTTTCTGTATTGAGAACATCCTTTTCAAAGTCGGCTTGTAGGTTCATACCAATAAATTTTAATAAAATTATTAAATAAATACCATTAAATACAATTGGAATAAAAAAAAGAAACCCGGGTTGTTACCCGGGTTTGCAAAGTTTTGTACAATAGTATAATTAATATATCAGGCAACTTTTAGCTTTTTTAAATCAGATTTTTCAAACTTTTCCATGGCATAATCAAGCGTGACTGTTAACTGGTTAATGTCTTTATTTGATGGGAATTCAAACATCGCATCAATCATAATGGCTTCACAAATAGAACGTAAACCACGGGCACCCAGTTTAAATTCAACCGCTTTATCAACAATAAAATCAAGCACCTCATTATCAAACTCCAATTTCACCCCTTCATACTCAAACAATTTTTTGTATTGTTTTAATAAAGAGTTTTTGGGTTCAATCAGAATATTTTGTAATGCTTCCCTGTCTAAAGGGTTTAAATAGGTTAAAACAGGTAAACGTCCAATTAACTCCGGTATCAAACCGAATGATTTTAAATCTTGTGGAGTGATGTATTTATATAGATTTTTTAAATCAACCTCACCATCATCACGTTTCAATTTATAACCTACTGTTTGGGTACGTAGTCTGTTGGCTATTTT
The DNA here is from genome assembly GCA_903927645.1 of uncultured Mucilaginibacter sp. Classification (GTDB taxonomy): domain Bacteria; phylum Bacteroidota; class Bacteroidia; order Sphingobacteriales; family Sphingobacteriaceae; genus Mucilaginibacter. The sequence continues at coordinate 1,881 of CAIYNX010000233.1, read as the reverse complement.
TTTCTCAATGCCATCAAATGCGCCACCGCAAATAAATAAAATGTTATTGGTATTTACGGTAATCATTTTTTGGTCGGGATGTTTACGTCCACCTTGAGGTGGTACATTAACCATGGTACCTTCCAAAATCTTTAACAAAGCTTGTTGCACACCTTCTCCCGAAACATCACGGGTGATGGAAGCATTATCGCTTTTGCGGGCAATTTTATCAACTTCATCAATATATACTATGCCACGTTCGGCAGTAGCCACATCATAATCGGCAGATTGTAGTAGGCGTGTTAAAATACTTTCCACATCCTCACCAACGTATCCTGCTTCTGTTAAAACTGTCGCGTCGCAAATGCAAAATGGTACATTTAATATTTTAGCCAATGTTTTGGCCAATAAAGTTTTACCTGTACCTGTTTCGCCCACCATAATGATGTTTGATTTTTCAATCTCAACCTCATCCTTTTCAATGCGCTGATTGAGGCGCTTGTAATGGTTATATACGGCAACTGATAATATTTTTTTAGCATCATCCTGACCAATTACATACTGATCCAAATGCGATTTTATTTCAAGGGGCTTTAATATGGAGGGTGTTGCTGTTGTATTTTTAACTTTGCGTACTTTTAGTTCTTCGGCCAATATTTCATTGGCTTGGTTTACGCATTTATCGCAAATGTGCGCATCAAGTCCGGCTATCAGCATCAGGGAATCCTGTTTACCGGCGCCACAAAAAGAACACCTGATTTCCTTGCTGGTTTTGTTCATTAATTTAATTTTTTATGCTACAAAAATAGTTAATAATATTGAATTGCTATAGCCTACCTATAAGCTATAGCAATTTGAGTGCCAAGAAAATTATTTCTTTTGGCTATTACCTCTTAAAATTTCATCAACCATACCAAACTCTTTGGCTTCCTCGGCTATCATCCAGTGGTCACGATCAGAGGCATCCCAAACTTTTTCGTAGGGTGCTCCGCTATGATCGGCTATAATTTGGTAAAGCTCCTTTTTAAGCTTGGTTATTTCATGGTAAGTGATTTCGATATCAGATTGCTGACCTTGCGCACCACCACTAGGTTGGTGTATCATTACCCTTGCATGTGGTAAAGCAGCTCTTTTACCTGCTGTACCTGCGCAAAGTAATACGGCAGCCATAGAAGCAGCCATACCTGTACAGATGGTAGCAACATCATTGGTAATAAACTGCATGGTATCATATATGCCTAAGCCGGCATAAACTGAACCACCCGGTGAGTTGATATAAATTTGGATATCACGTTTGCTATCGGCCGATTGTAAGAACAAAAGCTGCGCCTGTATAATATTCGCGATGTTTTCATAAATGGCATCACCTAAAAAGATGATACGATCCATCATTAACCTCGAAAATACGTCCATTTGGGCCACATTTAGCTGGCGTTCTTCTATAATATACGGGGTCATTCCGGTAGGTAACTTGCTTCTATCAACTCCTGCAATAAATTTATCTACGTAAATGCTGTTAATTCTATGATGCTTTACTGCATATTTTCTGAATTCGTTTTTATCAATGTTGCTCATGGTTATTTTAGATTAATGTGCGGATTTAAACCGCGATAAATATAGTTTTTACTTTAATACTTTTATTTTTTGAAAGTAGATAAAAAGTAAAATTATTTGTGTGATGCTTGTTTACACAATGACGTTTAAACAAAAGTCCGAAAGGGTATTGCTTTCGGACTTATAATATTTAAGATTTTTTAACCTGACTATAGCTTTTGGAAGTCGGTATATAAAATTTCTTTGTCCTCAAGTGTTATTACACTTTTAATATATTCAAATGTTCGTACCGCTTTTACTTCTTCAAAAATCTTGTTGGCGTTCTCTTTGTTTTGAAGATATTGAACG
>CAIYNX010000232.1 GCA_903927645.1 uncultured Mucilaginibacter sp. | reverse complement strand
TAATTCAAAATATTTCTATAATAGAACTAATCTAGTTACGCCTCAAATAAAATAGCTAATTTTACTTTTTCGTCATTATCGGGCTAACTGTTTGTCTATAAATTGAAATATTATTTATAAGATTAAAAAACTAAACTCAAGGCTGCATTTATTATGTCAGATAAAGAATTATTATAATAACCGCTTTCATTTTGTTTAAGTCCTTTAACGTTGCCATAATTCCAATTGTATGTATTCGATATATCAATTAAATCTGTTAATTTCATTATGGTTGGTGCATAGAACCAACCATTTTTAGTGTAAACATAAGTGTTCCCTTCATTGTCTTTACCATAGAATACTGCACCATGTTGGGTTATATTATCACTTGTAGCTAATCTTAGTACTGTTTTACCAAATTCTGCATCAGAAGAGTTGGTCGCTTTGAATAGTGAACTTATGACAATATTAAAAGTTTCAGGCTCCCCAATTTTGTTTGACGTTTGAGGATTAATTTCCTGACCAATTGAACCAGTTATTGCTGATCCCCAACAATTATAACCCTTTGCATAACCTAACATTACTTTAGGATCAAAATTAGATATAGAACGAGTAAAAACATTATCTAATATAATTTTATTTCCAGGGGTTACTGATCCATTTAATTGACTATTTATCATTTGGTTTGCATCATTGAGATCCGTATTTAGAAACTTTGCCAAAGATGCGGCATTATCACCCTTTTCGGCGATTAAATTTCCTTGAGAATCCGGTACCCAATAGCCACCGTCTTTATCAATCCCAGTTATCGGCTGATTCCCCATTCCTAAATACCGTGAGGAAAACTGCCCTTTCGGATCCGTGCTTAGCCACCTTCCAATCCTGGCATCATACATCCGGAGCTCAAAGTCGTTGTAACCTGGTACCGGATCCTTTTCGGCATAAGCTCCTTGATAATCGTATCGATAGCTTTGTCCGCCACTTTGGGCTATGCTGCCGTAGGGGTAATAATCGTTGTATTTATATATATCGGCTTGCCCGCTTACTTTTGTTCCACTTAATGCTACACTTACGCTTCCTACGTTGTCCCTCAGTTCCTGTATTGCCATCGTGAAGACGCGGCAAATTGTCCTAAAAACCACAAGAGGGACTCTTGCGGGAGCGTTAGGGCTTTAGTATCTGGATCCACATGTCTATTTTACCCTCCTGTAACTACAATTTTTTCATCTCCGTTTGGGTCAATTGAAATAACAGGGTTATTACTAACATAAGCATATTGACTTGTCGATGAATACTTTTCTGCTTTAGCATCCACCACGTTCCACCTTGCAATCAGCGGGTCATAGAACCTGGCGCCGTAATCGTATTGACCTAATTCCTCCTGAAGTTCTTTTTTATTGTAAAGGTATTCATTTTTTGGATTTGCAGGCGAACCATTTGAAATTTCATAGCCGAAAGGCATATAATCGTCTTTTTGCAGAGATGTAGCTATATTGTTTTGTATGTTAAAAGTTACCCTTGTATTTCCTAGGTTGTCCCCTAGGTAATATTCGTAATCATAAAACCCAGTGTTTTTATTGAATGCTATTTTTCCTTCTTCGGTTTGTATAAAATCAATATTCCGATTTTTATACTGTATGCCGCTTTTATAATCGGTTTAAGTAATAACAGAACCTAATTTTGATATCTTTCTTAGCGCTTTACCAGTAATATAAAAATAGGAATCTAATCCAACAGGTATAGTAACTGTCTGTGGTAAATTGAGTAAGTTATAGGTACTTATTTTATTCTATGTAGCAATAAAATTGGCAGTAGCCTACCTTTTAATCAATCAAAAAACGAAAAAGCCCTATGTATATGTACATAGGGCTTGGTTTTATTTGTTTTGTGGTGTATTACTTATTTTTAAGTTCTTCAACCGGTGCTACAGGGCTTAATGCTGTATGCGTTTTTTCTGTTACTATAGCTTTAGCTAAGGTAAAAGTTACCACATTTTCTGTATTGCGAGATGAACTGCCAATTTTAACTTTATATTCACCTGCGTCAGCAATCCAAGCCGATTTATCAGTTTGGAAGGAGGCTAAATCGGCGGCTGTTAAAGTAAAGGTAACTGTTTGAGATTCGCCAGGGTTTAATAAGTTAGTTTTTACATAACCTTTTAATTCTTGTACTGGTTTATCAATAGTTTGGTTTGGTGCACTTTAATAAAGCTGAACTACTTGTTTACCGGCAACACTACCGGTGTTTTTTACATTTGCTTTAACAGTTATGCTTCCTTTAAAGTCTTTACTGCTCAAGGTAATATCACTTATACTAAAGCTAGTATATGATAGCCCGTATCCAAACTCATACGAAGGGGTAACATTAAACGAATCGAAATAACGATAGCCAACATATATTCCTTCGCTATAGGTAACTTCTGAAGGTTTGCCCATCATCATATTCGGTTTTTCGCCAGCAGGAAGTGGAAACTCCTTGCCCGGGAAATTTTTAGCAGTTGGCTCATCCTTATATTTAACTGCAAAAGTAGTTGCAAGCTTTCCTGAAGGATTTACTTTTCCGCTTACAATATCTGTAATGGCATTTCCGCCTTCCAAGCCCGGTTGCCATGCTAATAAGATGCCGTCAACCTGATCTTTCCAACTAGCGGTTTCAATTACACCACCAATATTTAATACAACAATTACCTTTTTTCCTTTTGAATGAAAAGTATTGGAAACACTACTAATAATTCCTTTTTCGGCATTCGATAAATAATAGTCGTTTTCCAATTTCCTATCGGCACCTTCACCTGCATTACGACCAATAGTTATCACAGCAATATCTGAACTGTCGGCAACATTGTCAATGGTACTGATTACATCCATTTCAGCAATTGGCGGCGGAGGGGCAAAAAAGTTGATTTGCTTAGGTTGTTTTGCCTTAGCTTTAGCAATATAATCTGTATAGTTATTAACCAATGATGTTTGCAAAGCAAATCCTGCATTTTGCAAACCTTGCAATAATGAAACTGAATAGGCTTTATTTACGTCGCCACTACCTGTACCACCTGCAATTAAATTATAACTGGTATTTCCAAAAAGGGCCACTTTTTTGCTAGTAGCAATCGGAAGTGATTGTCCATCGTTTTTTAACAACACCATACCTTCAGAAGCAGCTAATCTTGAAACAGCAGCATGGGCGGCTAAATCAGGTTTTTCTGAATATTTTATACCTAAAAATGTTGGAGATTTTAAAATTATCTTTAATATGCGTTCAACGTTTGCATCAAGTTGTTTAATGCTCAGTGTTCCTTTGTTTACCGCATCAACAATCGCTTCCGATTGATTTGGGTTACCAGGCATTAATAAATCATTTCCGGCATTCATTTGTGCAACAGCATCATGACCACCAAACCAATCAGTCATAACAAAACCGTTTAAGTTCCATTCGTTTTTTAGGATGGTTGTTAAAAGGTCGTTACGCTCAGAAGTATAAGTACCGTTTAAACGATTATAGGATGACATTACGGTCCAAGGTTGTGATTGTTTAACAGCAATTGAAAAACCTTTTAAATAGATTTCGCGCATGGTACGTTCACTAACAATGGTGTTTATTGAATTTCTGTTGGTTTCTTGGTTATTAGCGGCATAATGCTTAATGGAAGTACCAACACCATTTACCTGGATACCATTAACAATGGCAGCTGTCATACTACCGGCAATCAAAGGGTCTTCAGAATAGTATTCAAAATTACGTCCACCCAATGGATTACGGTGGATATTAAGTGCAGGGCCTAATATAATATCAACCCCATATTCTCTTATTTCGTTACCAAAGGCAACACCTACTTTTTTTACCAAGGCAGTATCCCAAGTTGAAGCCAGCAAGGTAGCCACCGGAAATGCAGTTGCATAATAAGTATTCGGGTCATTTGGTCTTTTAGGTTCTATTCTTAAACCTGCAGGTCCGTCTGAAACAGTAATAGACGGGATACCTAAACGAGGAATAGCATGCGTACGACCAGCGGCGCCAGGCACTTTTTCAGGAATATAATAGGCATCCGGGTCTGATGGAGGTAATGAAAAGCCACCAATGTCGATTGGTGCGGGTTTCTTGTCTTTTTGGGGAGGAGGAAAACCTGGCATTTTAAAACCCATGCCTACAACAAGCTTTGATTTTTCTTCCAGAGTCATGGCAGCTATCACCTTTTTTAGGCTACTCTTACCTAGTTGAGGTGCAGGCTTTTGATTTTGTGCTTTTACGGAAGTAAAAAAAAGTCCGCAAACCACTATCAAAGCAGCTAATGCTGTTGATTTGTTAGATTTTTTCATTTTATAATTTTTATTTGGTTTATAACAGTTTGACTGATGATTAATTTTTACCATTGTGTCAATATTACACAATTGTAAAAAATATTATTCATACTGCAAAATATATAGACATATATCCAAAACAAATAGATAAACAACAATTAAACTCCGATTATTTTGATTTTAAAGCAGTTGAAACTTACCAATTAATTATTTCAGAAAAGCTGATTTATTTACCAATAATATGCTTGGTTTACAATCTAATTGTAATAGTTGAAGGTAAAATTTACAACAAAAGATTAAAAATCTATTTTAGCATACAATAACAAATTATTGCGGATATGATTATTAAATCTACTTACCAGGCAGCAAGTTTAGCCGCCCCAGCTATTGAAAGTCATTTTGCAAAGCTATTGGATGCAAGCAATTATGGAACAAATGATCATATTGCGCCAATGCCATCTTTAATGGTTATTGAAGCTATCATTGATGTTGCTTTTTGGGCAAGTTTACGAAAAGAAGAAGGGAATTCACCAAAAATATCGATAGCCTATTTACCCCACTCATTGTCTATACATCCATTGATATTTGAAAATCCTATTTCACTAAGCCCTGATGTGTTAACCAAGCTGGCACCTGCTGCAGAACATGCCGGAATTCACCTAGGGGTTTGGCACGATGAGAATAATGAACTTTATATTTGGGGAACTACCCGACATATTCCCGACTATTGTTTTATTTTAGAAGTAATAGAGCCTGGTTTGCTTGTTATTAAACACAGGCGTATAAATGGTTTTGGGAAGTTTATAAATGTAGCTGTATTAAAAGGGGATGAAATAAAAATAATTGACGAGCACAGTAGAAGTTTACCAGATTGCCCTGCTTTATTAAGTTCATTACTTGATTTTACTGCTACCACAGATAAAAATAATCCCCTAAATGTATTAATACAGTTGGCTGCATCTATGAAAGCACATGGACACGGAGGGTCTTTGTTGGTAGTGCCGGAAGGTTCTGAATCATGGCGCGATTCAATAATCAAGCCAATTGGGTATCCGGTAATACCACCATTTAGGGAACTTAGAAAGTTATTGGCTCACAATATTGAAGAAAAGAGTTTGCCTATTTGGCAAGATGAGGTTAATAGGACGGTGGAAAGTTTAGCCGGATTAACAGCTGTAGATGGAGCCACTATCATTAATGACCAGATGGAACTTTTGGCCTTTGGAGCCAAAATTGGGTTATCATCAAACGGGGTTCCTGTAAGTGAAATTTTGGTTACAGAACCTGTTCTTGGTACAGTTGCAAAAACCATGCATCCATCCACAAATGGTGGTACAAGGCATCTGTCGGCAGCCCAATTTGTTTTTGACCAGCGGGATGCCATTGCCCTAATTTCATCTCAAGATGGTAGATTTAGTATTTTTTCATGGTCGCCTTGCGAGGGAATAGTTCACGCACATTCGGTTGATTCGTTGCTTTTGTAGTAATGAGACGATTACTATTATTCTAATTTAAGATCGAAATTGTATTAAAAAAAGCCAATGGTTTGCACCTACTTGGTTATACTAATGGCTTGCTTTTTTCTGAAAAAGGTATTTATAAAGTATAAAAACAAAATCAAATCAAAATATAAAAAACCTTGCTTAACCGATTGGGTAATTATTACATTAATGTGAATTGGCTTGAATCCTAGATTTGGGATTGATACATTACCAAAACCAGACCAATTAATATTATACAGGGTGTATCCTAGTAATATTAAAATGGTTGAAACAAAAAACAGTGAAATTCCCCCAATAATATTCCTGTTAATTGATGTTTTTAAAGGTGTTCTTAATTCCTCTTCTCTGATGGATGCTAAAACATTATAAGTGAAACCCATTGAAGGTTCTTCTAATTCAATATTCAAAAGCTGATCATTTAGATTTAACAATTCATGATACTTTTGCGAATACGCCTCATCGGTAACAATAAGGTTACTGATTTTTTCATATTCTTCAGCAGTACAATTCCCATCTATATATTCCCATAATGTTTGTTCAATGCTTTTCATATCAATTCTTTCACCTCATCTTTTAAATTCCGTTCTAATTTTTCTTTTAACCGCTGGCGTGCTCTAAATAATTTTACCTTAACAGTAGTTGCTTCCATACCTAAAACTTTTGCAATTTCTTCGAGCGATTGCTCTGCTTTATAAAACAAGGTTATAATTATGGCGTCATCAGGCAAAAGTTGCTGAATTGCCTCGTTCAAATAAAACGACCTTGATTTATTTTCAGCATTATTTATATCAAAACTTCCACTATTTTCAATTTGCAAAAAATTGTTTTCATCATCAATAGAAGATGTTATTAATCGTTTTTTACGCAAAAAAGTCATAGAGGTTGTGTAAACTATGCTATATAACCAAGTACTAAACTTAGCTTGTTTTTGAAACGATGTTAATGAGCGGTATGCTTTCACAAAAGTATCTTGTGCAATCTCTTCCGCATCTTCCCTGCGTTTAGCAAATCGTAAGGCCAATGTAAAAACAAACCGTTGATGCCGTTTCACCAAATCGGCATAGGCGTTTTGGTTGCCGGCAATGGCTTGCATAATTAGATCGTTATCAGATAGCTTACTCTGCATTTATTGTTTAGTAATAAGACAACCGAAAAGAAAAACAGGTTACACCCTATTTTTAAAATACTTTATTTTAGGTTATGGTATAATTTACCAAACAATTTAAATAATGCACTCATAGCATAAACCAGAAACATTTTTTAATTTATGCTGTAACCTTTAAAAAAAACCTGTTGTCATAACCTACAAATTCGCCTATTTGGTGGATTAAATTTAGAAATAATAAAATCAATATTATAAATTATGGAACACACAGAAGAATTAGGGGTAATGGCCGGAATTTTAATCCCTTTAGCACTTTTTGCTATGATTTTCGGCATCGTTTATTTAAGTAAGCGTGAAAGAATGGCAATGATTGAAAGAGGGATGGATCCAAGGAGGTATAAACAAGAACAAGTTTCAAATATATCCTCGTTAAAATGGGGTTTTTTACTGATGGGAGCAGGGTTTGGTTTATTCCTTTCTTTCTTTTTTTCACAATTCGTTTTTTCCCATTTAGATGAAAGTGATAATGCCGCCCTTCATTTTTCACTTATAGCACTTTGTGGTGGATGCGGACTTTTTATCTCCCATGTAATTGAGAGAAACGAGGCGGCTCAAAAAGAAGAGAATGAAAAGAGAAATAATCCTGAATAATATTTTAGGAAGATGAATAGTTATTAAAACTATTCATCTTCCCTACTTATTTACAAATATCTTTCCTTTAAAATTTTTATATGGTGCATTTCATGTCCTGCAGCTATGTACAATATCCCTCTAACAGAAACCGGATTATTACTGGCAATCCCTTTTTGCAATAATTGTTCCTCGTTAAATGATTTGAATAAATAAAGGTTTGAACTCCGTGTTGTTTTCAGTTCATTTGCTAAATCCTCCAAAGAACGTGCGTTAAAAGTTGCCTTTTCCATATACAAATCTTGGTCAAAGCCAGGAAGTTCAATAGCTTCGCGCGAAAAGCAAAGCGCTCGGTAAGCAAAAGTTCTTTCTGCATCAATCATGTGTCCAACTACTTGCTTAACCGTCCATTTGCCATGTTCATAGGAAAAATCACCTTTGGCTTCTCCCATTCTAATTAAGAAATTATAAGTAATTTCCTTTTGATGCTCCAAAATATCAAGTATTGGATCATTACCTACTAGGCCAACATATCCTGAGGCATAAGGAGGATATTCATTAGGTTGCGGTCTGTTTATCATTTTTTATTGCTTTTAATACTATTCTAAAAGTTGTTCCTTTTGTTAGTTCGGAGTCTTTAACAAATATTTGCCCGTTATGGTAATTTTCAATTATTCTTTTGGTTAACGAGAGCCCTAAACCCCAACCCCTTTTTCGGGTAGTATAACCCGGTTGAAATACAGTTTCAAATTTTGACCTTGGTATTCCCTTTCCGGAGTCAGTTATATCTATAAACACCTGATCTTTTATCTTGTTTCCCTGAATTTCAACATTAATTTCTCCCTGCCCTTCAATAGCATTAACAGCGTTTTTTAAGAGGTTTTCAAGTACCCAATCAAACAATGGAACATTTAAACCGGCCATAAAGTTCGACTGGCCTTTTACCTCGAAATGGATATTTTTACTAACTCTGAATTTAAAATAATTTACAAAATCATTAATTACCTCATACAAATTATGTTCTTCTAATTTTGGGGTAGAACCTATTTTCGAAAACCGGTCGGCTACAATTTCTAAACGCTTTACGTCATTTTCCATTTCACCAAAAAGTTGGTCGTTATCAGCATTAAACTTTTCTTTTAACAATTCAATCCATGCCATTAGTGATGAAATAGGAGTGCCGAGCTGATGTGCTGTTTCTTTAGCCAAACCAACCCAAACTTGATCTTGCTCTGATTTTCGAGATGAGTTAAACGCCGTATAGGCCATTAATAAAAAAACCGATATTATGGATAATTGTATATAGGGGAAATATTTTAAATCTGTAAGTAATGCGGAGTCTTTGTAGTAAATAAGCCAATAAGTATCTTTTATTTTAAGTTTTATAGGCTCATGTTGTTTTTTCATAAATGAGAGCTCATTTTCAAAATAAGAGGGACTATAAACCAACCATTTTTTTCCTTCGGCTGCCAACTTTATAAAAGTTTTATTGGTATCTAAACCTCTGGTAATTACAATTTCACCTTTTTCATCAGTAACAATTGCCGGTACGATGGAACTATCTCTAACTGCAAAGACATAGTTAAGGAAATCGTTATCATCTGATCCTAAAACTTGTTTCATACTCATCGCCCAAACTTCTGCACGAGTACGTTCTGACTTAGCAATGTGTTTAACTAAATAATTAGTATACAACAATGATCCACTTGCTATAATTACAGCAAATACCAACAGTAAATATTTCCAACGTTTTTTTTGTTGATATGGATTCATCCTTTCATGCTCAGTAATGCAAAATACTTAACAACGGGCAAATTACTGAAAAAGTACCAAAGTGTAAAAGGCAGTTGAAGTGCTAAACTGCCAAGTCTAATTTTTGGGGTTTGATTAGAATGATTTCTGAACTGTATTTTTATCCATAGAATTATATTTTATGCTATGATCGAACATTAAATTGTTTTATACACATTGATGGTTAAGTCTGAATATGATAAATAAATACAACCATTATTTTATTAAATTAAGAATTGATTAGAATCATTTAAAATCCGGTAAACTCTTTATACTTCTCTGAAATTAATAGACTATTCACTTCAAAAGAATTTATTATTTCAATTTTAATCATCCATCCCATTTCAAAGGATGAACTATTTACTAATTCGGGTTCTTTAACCAAAGCAGCATTTATTTCAATCACTTTGCCAGTTATCGGCATAAATAAGTCACTTGTCGTTTTAATTGCTTCAACTGAGCCAAATATTTCATCAGCTTTAAAGGTTTGGCCTACCCTAGGGAGTTCAACATAAACAATTTCTCCTAGTTCGCTTTGCGCAAATTCCGTAATACCAACTGTTCCAATATTGCCTTCTACTTTTAACCAAGTATGTTCTTTAGAATAATATAAGTCATTGGGGAAATTCATGATGGTTGTTTTTTAGTATGCTTTTCTTAATCTATCCATTAATTCATTTGGTAAAGGGCTGTTTTCTATTGCCGCAACTGCCTTTTCTATATCATATTCAAAACGGATAAATTCCACGTTAATGTTTGGGGAACCTGCTATACTACTTTCATCTTCGATTGTCAAAATAATATAACAACCAAATGGATTGCCATCTTTTGGTTTACCAACTGACCCAATGTTTATAACATGTTTTACAATTCCTTCAATTTCTATTATTTTATAAAATGGTTTGTGGGAATGCCCAACACATAGGATATCTGCATTTGTCTCTATCATCATTTTATATATGTAAGCCTCCTCAAAATCTTCTAATATATATTCATCAATACTTGTTGCGCTACCGTGCGCCATGATCAAATTTATTTTTTCATTTTTTAAATGAAAATCTAACCTGATTTGTTCTGGAAGTGTGTTCAGATATTGGCGGTTTTCAGCAGAAACCAATTCGTAGGCATATCCTTTGTTTTTCAAGTCATGGTTGCCAGCTAGCGTAGGAATAACACGCTTACGGACTTCGTTAATAATTTCATAAGGCCATATGTTATAGCCAATCAGGTCGCCTAAACAATAAACCATATCGGGTTTACGGCTATCTAAGTCGTTGAAAAACGATTCAAATGCCGGAAGGTTAGCATGTACATCAGAAAATAGCGCAATTTTCATTTTAGGCATTTCTTAACATATCCGCGTATTCATTAGGCAATGGGCTATCCTCAACCGCTTTGGCTGCACGTTCTATGTCGTAATCAAACCGGATAAATTCAACCTGTATACTCTCTTTGTTTTTGGTTGAGCTATCTTCGTTAATGTGCAATAGTACATAACCTCCCTTTGGGTCTTTATCCTTTGGCTTACCTACCGAACCAATGTTGATAGCATGGCGATAATGGGTAACCTCAGTGGTTTCAGATGGTAAAACGCGGTGATAGGGTTGATGGGTATGCCCGAAACACATAACATCAGCATCGGCTACTTCCATTATACGTAACAAGCTTTTTTCGTCTCTATCCTCAAATAAATATTCATTAATTTTACG
>CAIYNX010000231.1 GCA_903927645.1 uncultured Mucilaginibacter sp. | reverse complement strand
CCTACTATAGTAAAAAACTCGAGCTTTTGACGGTGATTTTTTATATCAATCCACCAATAAGAAATAGTCAAAAATAATAATGCCCAACCCAAAGAGGCTAAAGTAAAGGAGGAAGTAGCAATACGTTTAATTATTGGTGTTATACCCAACATATCCAACCCAAAACCCAACACAAAGCAAACCAATGCTCCAATTAATAAAAGTTTTATCTTACTATGTTCGCTCATTAATAATTTACCCACCATGGCGCCCGCTATGGTATGCACCGCAGTAGGGATGCAATTGATAGCCACCCAACCACCGGGGTTAATTTTATTCATGAGGATGGTATCAATAAAGTTTCCGAAATTATGTTGGTCGGTAAAGGGCAAATTAAAACCTGGCACATTGATAAATCGATACAGAACCTCGGTTAATAAAAGTAAACCAATACAAACTCCTATTTGCTGCGCATAGCTCCACCTAAATATTAAAAAAGCGATTAAAGTTGTGAATGATAGCTGTGTAAGTACATCCCATAACTCGAAGGATAGTCCTTTAGGTCGTACTGCATAATCAAGCACACCCCAAAAAAACAGCCATGCACACCGTATCAAGGTTTTTTTGAAGGTGGTTTGCCAAGTTCCCCCATTGGCGTATTGCTTTGTTAATGAATAAGCCATGGCCACGCCTGCCATAAACATGAAGGAAGGTTGTACCAAATCCCAAAAATGCAAACCATGCCAGGGCACATGGGTAAATTGGGTGGTGATATGATTGATGGGGCTATTTAATGCCTCAGTATTTAAAAAATCGTACAATCCGGTCGACTCGATTGCCAGCAATACCATGATAAAGCCTCGCAAAAAATCGAGCGATAATAATCGGCCACTTAATGGAATGGCGGTTGAACTTGTTGGCATACTATAAAGGTTATAATACTATAAAGATGCCAAATAATTATGAAATTCAAATTGATGCGTAAACATTTATAATTTGTAATGAATTGATTTTATTGAAACGAAGCTTTGTTAATGGAATTTCTATCATTATTCTAAAAAATTCATGCTAAGAGATATTGAATATCAGTAAAAATAGCATTTAAATAGTTTTAAAATTTACAACCCATCCCGTATTCAAAATAAGTTTTTTTAAGTTAATTACAGAATTAGGGCTATGAACAAAATGAACAATTTAATTATATGCCTTAATAGTGTTATTTTTAGGAATTGAAATTCAACTACGTAATAAATACTAGAAAAACAAAAATCGATATATAACTTATTTTGCTTTATTGAATTACCAATATTTATTTTACAAGCATGATTGAAAAAGCCAACAAATATTTATTTAGCCTAAACTCAAAAAAATTTATAAATGGTTTTTTAAGAGCGCTGATAGAAACAGGTTTTATAATATTTCTATTTTATTCAAATTTATTAATGGGAGAATATAACAAAAGTGGAAATGCTCGAGGAAAATCATTGAATTGGGCACTTAATGATATCTTTACAACCGAAAATTTAATTATTGCCCTTGTAGCGGCTATAATAGGTTATTTTATTTTTGAATTTTTAAGGAAAATAATTTAAGTTGATAGCCTATTATAATCGTTAAAAACAAAAATCAATTCCCAAACCTTTTTAAAGTGAAGAAAAACCTACTCCCTGCTCCAACCTCGCTTTCAACGCCAATTTTACCTGCTTGAGCCTCTATAAAATCTTTGGCTATTGCAAGCCCCAAACCTGTACCTGTTTGATCAACGGTTGCTCCGGGGACTTTAAAATAACGTTCAAAAATTCGCATAATATATCGATCATCAATCCCTCTACCATGATCTTGAACTGAAAATTCAATTTCATCCGACTTATAAATTTTGACAACCAATTCAACATCCGATTTTTCATGACTATATTTAATAGCGTTAGATAGCAAATTAATAAGTACCCAAGTAGTTTTATCCAAATCAGCTCTTACATCTGGCAAATCATCATCGCATTTTACTTTTATATTTATCTGTTTTTGTTCGGCTGTTATTTTTAAAGCCTTTAACGCATACTCTACTATGTTTTTAGGATGTGTACTACCAAAATTGAGCTGTAATTTACCCGTTTCAACCTGTGCCATATCCAACAGCTCGCCTGTAATTTGTAAAAGCCTGCGCGAATCTTCTTCAATATTTTCGAGCAACTGCTTTTGCTCGCTGTTCATTTCTCCAATTCGGTTATCTTCCAAAAGCTTCAAACTCATTTTGATAGACGAAATCGGCGTCTTTAATTCATGTGATATGGTGGCGATAAAATTTGTTTTGGCTTCATCTAAACGTTGAAACTCGGTAATGTTTTTCAGGATAATTACCTTACCAATTACCTTATTTTCGCTTTCAACCTCTAATACTTCCTTGGTATAAAAGCTTTCTCGATTGTCGGCATAAATTTTAATTTTTTCCTGATTATTTACCATTAGGTTTCGGAATAAATCATTTTCCAGCGCGATATCAGGGCCATATTTACCTAGTAAATTAGATTCGGGTAAACCTATTAATGTACAGGCCACTTGGTTGGCAAAAATGATGAACATTTTTTCGTCGAGACCAATAATGGCATCGTGCATGGAATTGATAATGGTTTCAATCCGCTTTTTCTCGAACAGAATACTGGCAAGGTTGCTATGTTCGTATTCATCCAATTTGCGTGTCATGGTATTAAATGCCATACCCAACTCCCCAAATTCATCGTTCGATTTAAAATTTAATTGCTGATGATAGTTTCGGTTGGATACTTCCTTAATGCGTTCTGTAAGCTCTTTTATTGGGTTGGCTATATAACTAGGGAAGTTTACGGCAAAACTAAATGAAACTAAAAAAAGGAAGGAACCAATAAAGGCAACTAAAATAGAAGCACGGTTAGCTGTGCCAGCCGCAATGGCATCTTTACGCTCAATGGCCGTCATGTTGAGTTGCATAATGCTATACAAAAGGCGCTTAATTTCCAATTTTAGCTGGCGGTTTTGTGTTGGATTGGCTGCTAACAGCTTTAGTTGTTCAATTTTTACGGTTAAAGACTCAGTCAATTTCCTTTCGCCTACCTCTGTAATATTTCGTTGTTGGTTATATAGGTTGCTGTTGATGATGGCAATTTCATTGGGTTTAAAACTATCGCCTGCTGTGTCAATAACAATGCCTATATTTTTTACATACTGAACAGATTTGTAGTTATCCTTCAATATGCTTCGCGCATCTGCCGATAGTTTATTTAGAAAATAGATCGACAAACTACAGCATATAAAAGATAAAGCGAAAAGGAAACCAATACCCAAGCGGAGTTTATTTTTAATAGTCATGATAGTATTACTAAGTCAATATGTGTTTTGGTCATTTTATTTAACAGTTGAGTAAACAAAGCGGTTTTTAATAATAATTGATAAAACTTGAACCTGGGTTTACCAAGGCAAATGGTGGTAATTTCGTAATTTTCAGCAGTTTCCCAAATTGTTTTGGCAATATTGTCGCTTTTTACCCTCATTACTTCTCCGCCTAATTGCGTTGCTAATTTAAAATTATTTAACAAGTGCCTTTGCGATGCTAGATTTATTTTATCACTGCTTTCATTAGCCGTTTGAACGTACAACAAATACCATTTTGAGTGATAATACGAAGCCAGACGAGCAGTTTTGCGGATAATTATTTTCGCGGTATCATCATTGGTACTAATACAAGCCATAAATATTTCGGCTTTGGCTTTGATTGTTTTTGGTACCTCTATCCCTATTTTCCGTTCCACTTGGTGCGCTACTTCCCTTAATGCCAGCTCCCTCAATTGTAAAATACGCTCGGTTTGAAAAAAGTTATTTAACGCAAGCGGTATCTTTTTTTCGTCGTAAATTTTGCCATCTTTTAGCCTATCAATCAATTCATCGGCGGTAAGGTCAATGTTCACTACCTCATCTGCCAGTTCTAAAACTTTGTCGGGGATGCGTTCTTTAATAGCCGTACCTGTAATTTTTTCAACATCCTCATTTAAACCCTCCAAATGCTGAATATTAACTGCACTTATTACGTTAATGCCACAATTCAAAATATCAACCACATCTTGCCAACGCTTTTCATTTTTACTGCCTTCAATATTGGTATGAGCCAGTTCATCCACAATCACTACTTCGGGCTTTTGGGTAATAATGGCATCCAAATCCATTTCCTCCAATTCCTTGCCTTTGTAAAACAAGGTTCGTCGGGGTATAATAGTTAAGCCTTCAATTAGGGCTTCGGTTTCTTTGCGTTTATGGGTTTCTACATAACCTATTTTTACATCAATTCCGTTGCGCATTAGGGTGCGTGCTTCCTTTAGCATACGGTATGTTTTACCTACACCGGCACTCATGCCAATATATATTTTAAACTTACCCCGCCGAGATTTCCTTATTAAATCAAGAAAGTGCTGTACCGATTGTTCTTTGCCTTTTTCTTCATCCATAAAACGCTAATTGAAACCAATAATTTAAAAATATGGCTCATAATTTTTTATAAACAAAGGGGGTGTCGGCCCCCTTTGCAGGTTTTGGTACAATCAAACTAAAATATAATTACTAAACAATAGATAATTATAATAACCTGACACGTTTTTATTTTTTTAACTCATCCAAAGCCACATTTATTTTCAGTACATTTACTTTAGCCGGACCGAACATACCTAAAAAGGGAGCTTCTGTATTACTTTCAACAATATTGTTTACTAGGGCTAATGATAAGCCTCTAACCTTTGCAATACGGGCAATTTGTATTTTTGCGCCAGCTGGTGATAAGTCTGGGTCTAAACCACTACCTGAGGCGGTAACTAATTCAGCTGGTATTTCAGCGCGCGAAACACCGGGGTTATGCTTTACAAAAGTATCGATGCGAGCTTTAACATCTTTCAAATAATCGGCATTTGAAGGCCCTTTGTTTGAACCTGCACCTGCATCGGCCTGAAAATTTGCCGCGGATGGACGCGACCAAAAATATTTGTCTTGGGTAAATTTCTGTCCAATATTGGCATAACCCACCACCTTACCCTTGTAAGTTACGGTAACACCATCACCCTGCCCAGGGGTAAATTTGCCAATACCAGCAATTACCAATGGGTATACTCCTGATAATAAGACCAATAATATGACTGTTATTTTTAAAGAAGGCAATAAATACGTTTTCATGTTTTTGTTTTTTTATGTTTTAAGTTGATTGGGTTTATTGAGTTAGATTAAGTTGATTGAGTTTATTGGGTGAGTAAGTTGTTGATTAGTTTTAAAATAAGTTAACTTTTTATTTAGTGACTACTTTTTGCTCACCACTCACTGGCTCACTCAATCAACCACTCACTGTCTACTCAATCAACTACTCACTAACTATATCAATGTTCCAACTATAATATCAATTAGTTTAATTCCTATAAAAGGTATCAATACGCCGCCTAAACCGTAAATAAGCAAGTTACGGCGCAATAGCGCGCTAGCTCCTATTGGTTTATATTCAACACCGCGAAGCGCCAATGGTATTAACATCGGAATAATGATAGCGTTAAAAATTACCGCCGATAGTATAGCCGATTGCGGACTGTGCAGATCCATAATATTCAAAGCCCTTAATGACGGTATGGAAACCATAAACAAGGCGGGTACTATTGCAAAATACTTAGCAACATCATTCGCTATTGAGAATGTTGTAAGAGTTCCCCTAGTCATTAGTAATTGTTTACCAATTTCCACAATTTCAATCAGTTTGGTAGGGTCGTTGTCAAGGTCAACCATATTACCAGCTTCTTTTGCTGCCTGGGTACCACTGTTCATTGCTACACCTACATCTGCCTGTGCCAAAGCCGGGGCATCGTTGGTACCGTCGCCCATCATGGCAACCAGCTTACCACCTTGCTGCTCTTTTTTGATGTAGTTCATTTTATCCTCTGGTTTCGCTTCCGCGATAAAATCATCAACACCCGCTTTATTGGCTATAAATTTAGCAGTCAATGGGTTATCACCCGTAACCATTACTGTTTTAACACCCATTTTACGTAAACGTTCAAAACGTTCGGCAATACCCGGTTTTATGATATCTTGTAATTCAATTACACCCAAAACCGATTCATTTTGCGATACCACCAATGGGGTTCCGCCGTTTGATGAAATGTTTTTAACCGCTTCTTCCACCTCATTAGGGAAAATATTTCCAGCTTTTAAGGCAATGTTTCGAATAGAATCGAACGCGCCTTTGCGGATTCTTATTCCATCAGGAGTATCCAATCCGCTCGACCTTGTTTCGGCAGTAAACTTGATGAATACTGAATTGGCTGGTGCCGAGATAATCGCTTTATCTTCCCCTTGTGAGGCTAATTCTACGATTGATTTACCTTCAGGGGTTTCATCCGCCAATGAGCTGAGCACACAGGCAGTCACGAAGTCCTTTTTATTTACTCCGTTTGCCGGATAAAAATTGGTGGCCTTGCGGTTGCCTATGGTAATGGTGCCTGTTTTGTCGAGTAATAAAGTATCCAAATCGCCAGCGGTTTCAACCGCTTTGCCCGATTTGGTAATGACGTTTGCCCTTAATGCCCTATCCATACCCGCTATACCAATGGCAGATAATAAACCGCCAATGGTAGTGGGTATTAAGCAAACAAATAAGGATATGAATGCCGCGATGGTAATAGGGGTATTTGCATAATCGGCAAAGGGTTTAAGGGTAACACATACAATTACAAATATGAGTGTAAAACCAGCCAACAATATGGTTAAAGCTATTTCGTTAGGCGTTTTTTGTCGGGATGCACCTTCTACCAAGGCAATCATTTTATCTAAAAAGCTTTCACCTGGTTGGGTAGTAACCATTACCTTTATTCTATCAGACAATACTTTAGTACCACCGGTAACAGATGACTTATCGCCACCCGATTCCCTAATAACCGGAGCCGACTCACCAGTAATCGCCGATTCATCAATTGCAGCAATACCTTCAATAATCTCTCCATCGGTAGGGATATTATCGCCGGTTTCGCAAATAAATACATCGCCCTTTTTTAATAAGGATGACATTACCAACGATTCTTTACCATCAACCAATAAACGAGCAGGAGTTTCTTCCCTTGTTTTGCGCAAGCTTTCTGCTTGTGCTTTTCCTCTTGCTTCGGCAATTGCTTCGGCAAAATTTGCGAACAAAACAGTAAGCAGCAAAACAAAGAATATGGTAAAGTTGTAACCGAAGCTTCCCTGCTCCTTATTAAAAATAGAGAATATTGATACTACAAACATAACTACCGTTCCAATTTCCACGGTAAACATTACAGGGTTACGGAATAATATGCGTGGATCCAGTTTGATGAAAGACTGCGCTAAGGCGGTTTTCACCTGATCGGCCTGAAATAAAGTGTTTTTATCGGATTTCATTTTGTTTCTTTTTAATTTGCGTTTGTCCTCTTCTTATTCTTTTCATTAAAGAGAGTAGGATGAGGCAGTCACTTTGTTATTTAATACTAACTTGTTCTGCAATTGGTCCTAAAGCCAATGCTGGAAAGAATGCTAATGCAGCTATAATGATAATTACTGCAAAAACCATCATCCCAAATGTAACGGTATCTGTTTTAAGTGTACCGGCAGATTCAGGCACAAATTTTTTGTTTGCAAGTATTCCTGCAATAGCTACGGGACCTATAATAGGTAAAAACCTTGCTAGAAAAATTACCAAACCGGTACTAAAGTTCCAAAAAATATTATTTGCTGTAAGCCCAGCATATCCTGAACCGTTATTAGCTGAGGCAGATGAAAATTGGTAGAGCATTTCAGAAAATCCGTGGTAAGTAGGGTTATTTAACCATGCTGACGGCTTAACAGACCAATTTGCGTTCGGGAAATTTACCAACACCCAGGATGACAAGGCAGTACCCACCAAAATCAAAAACGGATGGAGTAAAGCAATGAGAGAGGCAATTTTCATTTCGCGTGCTTCAATTTTACGACCCAAAAATTCTGGCGTCCTGCCTACCATTAATCCGGATATAAATACAGCTATGATAATAAATACATAGAAGTTTAGGTAACCTACCCCAACTCCACCGTAAAAAGCATTGATCATCATATTAAACATCTGGCCCAAGCCTGATATTGGCATCATGCTATCATGCATTGCATTTACAGAACCATTTGAAGTTACTGTAGTGGTAACACCCCAATAAGCAGAAGCGGCTGGCCCGAAACGCACCTCTTTACCTTCCATCGAACCTCCCGGCTGGCTTATGCCTAAATGCGCTATGGCAGGGTTTCCGTTAATTTCGGCCTGAATGGAAGGGATAGCAGTGGCCAAAAAACCAATTGTCATTACGCCAAATATTATCCAGGCTAACTTTTTCTTATTCAAATAATAGCCCAATGCAAACACCAATGCGATAGGAATAAGTACAATACTTATATTTTCTATCATATTTGTTAAATAATTTGGATTTTCTATCGGATGAGCCGAATTAGCTCCAAACCAACCACCCCCATTAGTACCTATTTGTTTAATGGCAATCATTCCTGCAGCAGGACCGCGAGAAACGTGAACAGTATCTCCCTGTAAACCTATTACAGTGTCTTTACCTTTATAGCTTGTAGTTGTACCGTTAAAAGCTAAAATAATAGCTACAACAAAACTTAGTGGAAGTAAAATTCTAGTAACAGATTTCAAAAAAAAGTCCCAAAAGTTACCCAACTTGTCAGTAACCTTATTTTTCATTGCTTTTACTACTACCATCATAGCAGCAATACCTGTTGCGGCGCTAACAAATTGAAAAAACATTAAAACAAAGACTTGTGTAAAATAGGTTACTCCGCTTTCGCCGGAGTAATCTTGCATATTGGTGTTTGTTAAAAAACTAAGTGCAGTATTAAAAGCCAAATCTGGTGTTTGGTTTGGGTTATGATCGGGATTTAATGGTAAATGACCTTGGAATAACAAACTGAAAAAAGCGTAAAACAGCCAAATAGTGCTTATAGTTAATATTGCTTTTAAATGTTGTTTCCAGTTCATTTCACGGTTAGGGTCAATGCCGCTTAATTTAAATATTAGTCTTTCAAGGGGGGCCATAAAGTCGAGCCAGGTTTTTTCGCCCTTAAATACTTTTGCCATGTATTTACCAAGCGGTATAGCCAGGATCACCATTGCGAGGTACATAAAAATGACACCTATTAATTCAGTATTCATATTATTTTGATTTGATTGTAAATTAAATTGTGTTTAAAATTTTTCAGGATTTATTAATACATAGACCATATAAATAAATACGGCAATGGAAACGATGAATAGTGCTATCATGATTGTTAGATTTTTTCGAAATAGTTAACGGTTTTAAAGAATATCCAGAATACAACTATGAAACATAGCAGGTAAGCAATTGTAAGTATGATGTCCATTTTGTTTATTTTTTTATTTGAACACTAGCATGCCAAGCCTGTGCCACAAAATGGATGACATTGTTTAAATAGCTATAAAACAATAACTTATAAAAGTTTAATAAGATAGAAAAGGAAAAATTGATTGATAAAAACCTATCATAATGATAGGTTTTTATCAATTTAAGGGAAGAAGGCTTAATAGTTTTAGAAAATAATAAGTTCCAAAATCAAATTGTCAGAACCAGAATTTACAGGATTATAGAATTAGCAGAATTTTTTGAACCTACTTAAAGGTCTTGATACTAAGTACTAGATACTTGCGACTATAAAACAATTCCGAAATCGAACATCCGAAATCCGAAATCACTCCAAGCCGTATTCTTTCAATTTGCGGTAAAGGGTAGCAACGCCAATATTTAATAGACGAGCAGCTTCGGCACGGTTACCGTGTACATGTATAAGCACGCGTTGGATATGCATTTTTTCGATGGTGGATAAATCGAAGGTGGTGGTTGCGGTGCCTGTTTTTGTGGTTTGTGGCTCTTGCATTTCGTAGGGCAATAAGGTTTCATCCAGCGTATTGCCATCGGCTAAAATAACCGCACGCTCTATGATATTTTTCAGCTCCCTGATATTGCCCGGCCAAGGGTAGGCCTCCAATTTTTCAACAAAACCATCAGTCAGGCTGTTTAATTGCTTTTTTACCTTCACCCCAAAATAATGCATAAAGTGTTCGGCTAGCAGGCGGATATCTTTTTTACGGTCGCGTAAAGCGGGTAAAGTAATTTGGAACACCGATAAACGGTAATATAAATCGGAGCGGAAACCTTCTTTATTTACTTCGGCAAGCAGGTTGCGGTTGGTAGCTGCCAGTATACGTACATTTACTTGGGTAGGTTTGGTATCACCTACCTTTAAAAACTGTTGCGACTCGAGTACCCGCAGTAATTTTGCCTGCAAATCAAGATCCAGTTCGCCTATTTCATCTAAAAAAATAGTGCCCCCATTTGCCTCTTCAAACAAACCTTTTTTATCCTTAACGGCACCTGTAAACGCGCCGGCCTTGTGCCCAAATAATTCACTTTCAAGCAATTCTTTGGTAAACGCGCTGCAATTTACCGCCACGAATGATTTTGTATGCCTATTGCTAGCCTGATGTATGGCTTCCGCGAATATTTCTTTACCTGTACCGGTTTCGCCAAGTAGTAATACAGTTGTATCGGTAAGGGCCACTTTTTGAGCCATCTTAATTACATCGGTTATTGGTGCCGACTTACCAATCAGCCTATCAAAACCAAATTTGGCATTTAGCTTTTGCTCCAGCTCCAAAACACGATATTGCAATAGGGCCTTGTCCATTGCCTTGCTTACCAAGGGGATAATCTTTTCGTTATCATCCCCTTTGGTAATATAATCGAACGCGCCCGATTTGATGGCTTTTACCCCATCATTAATGGTACCAAAGGCGGTTAAGACTATGATTTCGCAAGCCGGGTAGGTGGCTTTTATTTGTGAGGCAAGCTCAATGCCATTCATATCGGGCAGTTTAACATCGCTGATCACTACCGGGATGGCCTCTTGTTGCAATTTCCGTAAACCTTCCTTACCTGTTGATGCTACTATAATTTCGTACCCTTCCAGTTGCAGTATCCTGGCTAGCAGGCTACGCAAACGTTCTTCATCATCTATAATTAAAAGCTTATCCTTTTGCATCCCTACAAAAATGGCATTTTGCTTTTATATTCTTTTAATTTGTGCCAAAAATTAATCGGAAGATTATTTCAATGCTTATTTATCGGCTATAGCCAAATCAATTTCAAACAAGCAACAGTTGGGCTCTTTTTGGTAATGACCGGGTAGGTTGGCCGTATCTGTAAGTGTAAATATGCCTAAAAAATTAAATCCTGCTGAGGTATAATGTTTGATGAGTGAGGTATTGTTTCCTAGTGTATCTAACCTTAAAAATTGTTTGCCTTTGTTTTTTGCATATACTTTTGCCCAAGCTACAATTTGGTCAATATACCTGTTGCCGCGCAAATTGGGGTTGGTGCAAATGCGATGAATAAAAATGGAGTCGTTTTTATCTTTATCGCCCCAAATTTCCTTATCTTCATAGGTAACAGCCCAATTGCAAGCTATAAGGCCATTATGCATTATTTTAAATTGACGATTTTCAATAATCTCTGCTTCAATAAATGATTTCTTAAATTTTGGCCATTCAACTACTTTGTGTTTACGTTGCAATTCGCTTGCAGCGTCATACAAGGTTAAAATTTCATCAGCATCGGTCAATAAACAATCTTTTATTTCCATTGGGCTTTGTTTTAGTCACAAATATCACAGATATCACCAAGTTTAAAACCCGATTATTGCTTTTTTATTGAAGAAAAATAATTTAGTATTTGACGTTTAGCATATCATTAATAATAATTAAAATTATTTCTCTCGAATAACTTAAAATCAAATATTTTGGATAAATATTTAACCAACCAAGATTGTTTTTTAAATTTGATTTATAACAATACCCAACAAAAATTTGTCAAAAACCCAAATTAAATTATCACATGTTTAATTTATTCCAAAATTTATCAAGACCTCAATATTTACTAATTGTATTTTTAATAATTATAGGCCATAAGTCGTATAGTAATATAAATGCGATTGATTTTTCAAAAATTAATTATCCCCAAGAAAATCAAGAGGATATCAATTTTGTAAAAAAGAATGTACACATATTCAATCATTGGGATCCAAATTGGACCAGCTCATTATCGAAAAGAAGTGTAATTAAAAAACTTAATACCGTTTTTGAAATTACTAATAATTTGAAAGATCATAATATTGAGGTTGAGTTATTTTTAGGCGATTTATCTAATTATTTGTACAATTTAGAGGTGGAAGAATATTATCAAAAGGCTATTGACCATTTTTTAATTGCTAAATCACTAGCTCCTAATGATTATAGAGTTTAT
>CAIYNX010000230.1 GCA_903927645.1 uncultured Mucilaginibacter sp. | reverse complement strand
TAAAATATACAATAAAGAGGATTGTTGTTAGCACTTACCAAAGCGTTACCGGCACCGGCAAAAAAGCGGTTGACCAGTTGTTTAGCGAACGCAGGGGCGAAGAAGGCCCCATGGCCAGATAAACTATCCAAAGAAGATGCTCAAAGGATGCTGGATGCACTCAACAATAATGAAAAACAAACGCAGGAAAAGTTAAAAAACAAGAAATTTAAAGGGGCTAAAATACCTGTAACAAAGGATTGGTAACCATGAAAGGTAAATATTATATTTTATTGTTTTTTTTGCTATGCACAAACTTGCTTTTTGCACAGAATGAAAAATTTACCGTTTCGGTAAACAAAAACCCTGTGGCCACCGGCGAACAATTTGAAGTTACATTTTCATTAAACGGTAACGGTGACCGCTTTACCCCCCCGGACTTTGCAGGGCTGGAAGTTTTATCTGGACCAAATGTATCAACCAATATGACGTACATCAACGGTACTACCACCTCCAGTAATTCGTACAGCTATGATTTAAGCGGATTGCGCGAAGGTGAAATTACGATCGGTCCGGCCTTTATCATGGTAAACGGTAAGCGATTAAGTACCAACCCGCTAAGAATTAAAATCATTAAAGGGCAATCTGTTCCCCGCAGTAGCGCTGCTCAGCAAGGCGGCGGACAAGCAGATCAGCTAAGCGAAGGCAACCCTGCAGACCTATCAAAATCATTATTCATAAAAGCCATCGTGGAGAAGGAAACCGTTTATGAAGGCCAGCAATTAAACCTTACTTACCGGTTATACACCCGTATAGGCATTGAGCAAAGCCAGGTTGATAAACTGCCGGACCTGAATGGTTTCTGGAACGAGGATATTAAAAACCTGCAGCAGCAGGTACAATGGCGTGTGGATACCTATAAGGGCGTGAAATATAATGTAGCCGACCTTAAACAAACTATTTTATTTCCGGATCATGCGGGAAATTTAACTATAGACCCAATGGGTATGACCTTTCTGGTTAGACAACAGGTACCCTCGCGTGATATTATGGACCAGTTTTTTGGCGCTTTTAAGGATGTAAAATACAAAGTTAAAAGTGCACCGGTAACTATTCATGTAAAGCCATTACCTGTTGATGGTAAACCGGCCAGTTTTGCAGGCGCTGTCGGAAAGTTCAGCCTGGAAACAGCTACCGACAAAACAGATTTAAAGACCAACGATGCGCTCAACTACAAAGTAAAAATTACGGGCTCGGGCAATATTAAACTTTTAAAAAATTTGAATGTTGATTTTCCTCCTGATTTTGAAAAATACGATCCCAAAATCACGGATTCAGTTAAAGGAACTGAAAACGGTGTTTCAGGATACAGGGTGTACAACTACCTGCTCATCCCCCGGCACCATGGCGATTTTACCATCGATGCGTTAAAATTCTCCTATTTTAACCCATCTACCGGTAAATATGTAACCCTTACCGCTCCTGCATTCCACATCAAAGTTGCTAAAGGGGCAACTGAAAGTAATGTTACTGCCCTGGCGGCTGATAAACAAGACATAAAGTTGCTGGATAAAGACATCCGTTACATAAAAACAGGAGAACCTGAACTCGAAAAAGCAAGCGACGCCTTTTATGGCTCATGGTTGTTTTTTTTACTGCTCATGGCTGGTCCTTTTGCATGCGTAATTACCTTTTACGCACGTAATAAAAGCCGGAAAAATAATAGTGATATAGTAAAAGTAAAAAGCCGCAGGGCGGGTAAAATTGCCGCCAAACATCTGGCCAGTGCCAGGCAACAACTTACAGTCAAAAACACCAAAGTATTCTATGAAAATGTTTTTAAAGGCCTTTATGGATATCTTGGTGACAAACTCAATATTTCCTCTGCCGACCTTGACCGGGAAAATATAGCAGCCGCGTTAAAATCAAAGGGTATAAATGACGAGTTAACCAAGCGCCTGCTCGGTACGCTGGACCTCTGCGAAATGGCCCGTTACGCACCTGTAACCCATATTTCGGAACAGGAAGTTTTTGATAAGGCAAAAACAATTATTCAGGATATTGAAGATAAGATTTAAAAAAATGAAGCGCAGTTTATTTATTTTCATTGCATTTGTTTTGCCGCTCTTATCATTAGGCAGCGAACATGCAAATAGTACTTTTATAAAGGGTAATAACAACTATAACAAAGCACAATACAAAGAAGCTTTGGACAATTACCGCGCCGTTTTAAATAGCGGTTATCAATCAGCTGCATTGTATTTTAACATGGGCAATGCCAGTTATAAACTGGGCGAAATCCCATCTGCAATACTTTATTTTGAAAAAGCACATAAACTCTCCCCTGGTGATCAGGATATTAATTTCAATATCAAACTAGCTAACGCAAAAACTACCGATAAAATTGATCCGGCGCCTGTATTTTTTTTAACCAGATGGTGGCATAACTTTATCCTCAGTTTTTCAACGCAAACTTTTGCAATAATTAGTATCACAATGGTACTATTGGCATCGGGGCTTTTTATCGTTTACCTGTTAACAAATATACTCGCATTAAAGAAATTCTCCTTTTACATTTCTTTGATTTGTGTTTTTGCGGGCTTGTTTTCCTTTTTTATAGCAAACCGCCAGGTTGCCTATTTTAATGACAGCCAGCAAGCAATTATTTTCAATGGCACTGTCAACGTTAAAAGCGGCCCAACCGACCGCCAGCGCACTCTTTTTATCATTCACGAAGGCACCAAGGTGAATATTCTGGAAAAAACCAATGGCTGGATCAATATCAGCATGGTTAATGGCAACCAGGGCTGGATAAAGCTTGCTGATACCCGCGAAATTTAACAATCCTATTGCAATATTACATCCTAAACCACTTCGTGGCGCATTACATAATATTAATTTAGCGGCAGAAACTAAGAAACATTGCCATTAATGTAATAGGCCATACCTTTTTTGCACTAAAATTGTAAATTATGACATTTTTGAATCCCTGTAACGTTTATTGGTTTTTTTTGGCATAGACCGAATTTTGATCACAATCCCCATTAATAACGAATTCATGGCTTTTGGCAGGCATTTGTCATGCTTTTTAAACGCCAAAATGTCATAAAGCATGACATTGTCATGCTTTATGACATTTTGGCAAATATTTCTTTAAATGAAAATCAACTTTACAAATATCTTTTTTCAGGCTGTTTTTTCCTTAAAATGCCTAACCCTGTAATAATTTTTCACACAGGTGTTATCATTAACCATTGCATGAATTACTTTTCCCTTTTTCGGGGGTTTATTGCCTTTAACTTCCAATTTTTCGATTTATAATTCATAAAATAAAAAAAAACAGGTGTACTTGCGGGTTTAATCATACTTTTTTGAGTCTTTGACCAAAAAAACATGATTAAAATTGAACTTTGAGCTTTTTTTTTCGATGATTTTGAAATTTATACAATTTCCATTTTCGACTGTTTTCTTTCTAAAAAAGGATATATCAATGTGGCATATTTTTAGACGGTAACCACGCAGAATACATATGTTCTGAAATCCGGTCCCGAAGATAAAATTGAAAGACGCTTTGAAGAATGGTAAATGGTTCACAAAAAAAATTAATTTACAATCACCATTTTAAAAATTAAAGTCATGTTAGTAGTATTAGAAGT
The DNA here is from genome assembly GCA_903927645.1 of uncultured Mucilaginibacter sp. Taxonomy (GTDB): domain Bacteria; phylum Bacteroidota; class Bacteroidia; order Sphingobacteriales; family Sphingobacteriaceae; genus Mucilaginibacter. The sequence continues at coordinate 38,347 of CAIYNX010000230.1, read as the reverse complement.
TGCCGTTATGATTGCTGTTATTTTGTTGCCACTTGTTCCAGCAAGAAAAAAAGCTTAATCAGTTTAAATCATTTCGCCAAAATTTATTTATAGTCACACTTATTAAAAATTAAAGTTATGATAATCGTATTAGAAGTTGCCGCATTAATAGCAGTTATTTTATTACCACTTGTTCCAGCTAAAAAAAGAGCTTAATTATTTTAAGCAAATCATTAAAGTTCATTTATCATCATTAAAAAATTAAAGTCATGTTAATCGTATTAGAAGTTGCCGCATTAATCGCAGTTATTTTATTGCCACTTGTTCCAGCTAAAAAAAGAGCATAATAACTTCATATTTCATTTATAAAGGTTAAGACGAATGGCATCAGCTATCCGTCTTTTTTTGTTTTAGGATGATACGTCATCGGAAAATATTACCATAAGCAGATTTTTGTTATCTTAAGATCAATTCACTAATAATAGGCTTATGATCTGAAAGCTTTTTTTCAATAACCTGGTAATTTACAACATCAAACTGGGGACTGGTTAAAATATAATCGATGTGCAATAATGAAAATTTACTGTAATAAGTTGCCCCCAGTCCATTGCCTTTCTCAATAAATGTATTTTTCAATCCATCACTAAGTGTATTAACAGCGAACGAGTTGGGTGTATCATTAAAATCCCCAGCTACAATATACGGGTAAGGGCATTTAGCCATATGCTTTTTTATGACCGATACCTCCAAACTTCTCAGGACAAAGGCAGAATTAAGTCTATTTCTAATAAATGTGGAGTTATCGACGTTCAATTTCCCATTTAAATAGCGGCGTTTTTCGTTTTCCTGAATATTAACCGCAGTCAGGTGAACAGAATAAACCCTTAGGGTTTTTTTTCCATACCTTAAATCAACAAATATTGACCTGATCTTAAAAAAGCCTGGTGTGGGAATTACACCTGTATCAATTATAGGAAATTTCGTAAAAATGGCGTTGCCTGAAAATTGCCTGCGATTTTTAGAAAACGACTTAAAAAAATAATGCTCAGTTTTTAGAACTTTTTTAACAGAGTCTATGATCTGAAGTCTATTGGGATTGCGCTCTTCTGAAAATTCCTCGAAGTTTAAAATATCAGGTTGATAGTCATTTACCAGATCTAAAACACCAGCGTGTATAGAGTCCCCTTCGTAGCTATCAATCCCAACAAAACCATGAACATTGTAGGCCATCATGTGTATATTTGCCTCGGCTCGCGCTACCTGTTTTTGAAAATTGAAACCAAAATTTGCAGTCAATACCTTGAATCCTAATAATATACTCAAGGCTGATATCAAGAAGAAAATTTTAAAGCGTACTGCCCAGTAAATAATAAACATACAATTGGTAGCCAGCAAAGCTAAATACCCAAAACCCAATATCGCAATAATTGTAAAGTCACGGGGGTCAACAATTGGTGCCAAATAACTTAGTAGTAACAAAGCTACAGCTATGCCATTAAGAATTAAGACAATCTTATCGACTATACTAAAGTTATTTTTTTTCTTATTCTTTGCACGAGCCATATTGTTGAATATTAAACTTAAGCTTTTGATCAATAAAAATACTTTTTAGTTGCTATTTATTGAAACTTTTATCCATTAAAAAAAAAAATTTATTTTCTCACGCAGCTCAATAAATTGCTTACAACCTTTAATTTGTTTATTACTTGCCGAAAAATTTACCAATCTTATATATATTTACGGAAATAAATTCATCACTGTATGATTTTGAAAGCCAAACGGATATTTACTTTGGTTTTGAAAAATCTATCTTGAAGTTCAAAAATTAAATCATCAAGCAAAAAACATGCCTCAATTAGCACTGGTTACCGTTTTGTATAAATCAAACACGGTACTTCCTGACTTCTTTAAAAGCTTGTCGATACAAACATTCAAACAATATCATCTTTACTTAATTGATAATTCACCTTCAGTAGAAACAAATGAATTGATTGCAACCCTTGTTAAAGCCCATTCAATTCAAGCCTTTACCCATATTAAAAACCCAGAAAACTATGGCGTTGCCAAAGGGAATAACCAGGGAATTGAACTGGCTCTTCAGGATAATTCCGACTTTGTTTTATTGTTAAACAACGATATCGATTTCACCCAACCCTTTCTTTTGGATGAGCTGCTCAGCCATGCCTGTAACAAAAAACAGCAAATTGTTATCCCGAAAATCCTTTATTACGGTACCCGGAAAATCTGGATGGCGGGCGGAGAATTCATACATTATAAAGGCACCTCGGTTACTACCGGCGATGAACAAGAAGACGGTGAAGCCTACAATCAGGAGGGATATGTAAACTATGCCCCCACTTGTTTTATGCTCATCAGCAAAAAGGTTTTTGATACGATAGGCTTGATGGACGAAAAATACTTTGTTTATTATGACGATAATGATTTTATAATCAGGGCGATAAACAATGGTTTTAAAATTTATTTTTTGCCCTCGTTAGAGGTTTTTCACAAAGTATCATTCAGTACCGGCGGGCACGAATCACTTTTTTCCATTTATTACCTTAACAGGAACCGCATTTATTTTATTCGCAAAAATTACGCATTCCCCCTGAAACAAATTGCTATAAGTCATGCCCTCCTAACAAAGGGCATCCGCTGCATCATCTCCTATAATAAAGACAAACGAGCAACGCTGATCAGAGGCTTTAAAGATGGATTTGCGATGAGTTTTAATTAAAAAACGCCAAAATTGAAAGTACTGATCATTAACAACGACTTCAGGGTGTATTGGAAGGGAAGGTTGCTATTCCTTCACAAATATTTGGCCAGCCAAAATATCGGATTTTATGCTATCGAACTTTTTGGCAAAGGATCGCCTTATACATTTGATACTTTCAATAACCAGGAAAATTGGTGGACATGTTTGTTCCCAAAGAACAGTTCGGATGAGTTATCTAAAAATGAAATCGTTAACACAGTTTTTGCTGCGTTAGATGAAATAAATCCCGACATTATTATCTCTGCACCCATAGTGTTGTACGCCGGGGCTTTGGGTATCCGCTGGGCCAAAAAAAATAAAAAAAAGTTCATCATGTTTGATGATGCTAAGCCAGTGCAGTTTAAACGGAACGTTCTGGTGCAGGGAATAAAAGATTCAATTATTAAACAATCCGATGGGCTTTGGTTGCCATCAAAAGCATATGAATGCGAATATGAGCATTTACATACCAAAAGCATTCATTATTTCCATGGGTTTAGCTGCATCGATAACAGCATGTTCAAACCTTCAAGGCCAAATGCATTCGATAATAATGTTTTGGTTTGCGTTGCTCGGCTTGTTCCGGTAAAAAACATGGATAACTTACTTAAAGCCTGGCAATTAGTTGAACAAAAGAACACCAATTACAAGCTAAATATTATTGGGAACGGCCCGCAAAACGAATTGCTAAACCAACTCGCCAGCCAATTAGGATTAAAGCGAATCAAGTTTACAGGCACTGTTGACAACACTGATATTCCTGCTTGTTATCACAAGGCTGATGCGTTTATTCTGCCCAGTTTGTCCGAAACCTGGGGGCTGGTTGTAAACGAAGCAATGGCCAGCGGTTTACCGGTATTGCTCAGTAATAAAATAAATGCCAGCGAGGCACTTTTAACTGAGGGGGGGAATGGATTTAGTTTTAACCCATTGGATTTCAATCAAATAGCCGACGTTATTTTAAAGTACATCAGTTTAAGCCCCGAATCAAAACACAGCATGTCCGATAAATCATTTGAAATAATAGGCACTATGGACTATCAAAACATGGGCAACAAACTTGTATTGGGCCTTACTGAAATAAATTCAAAACCCTTTAAAAAACCTGGCTTATTAGCCGGCTTTTTAATAAATTTATGGACTGGTAAAGACGATCACTCAGCCTGGGACAAACTGAATTGAGGATTGAATTTGGATTCAGTAATATATTGTTGCATTGATAACCCGTTCAACACCAAAAACGCTATAAAATGGGTCAGACATTGCCAGTTGAAACTAAAAAACATCAAAAGGAATTTAAGACTAACAATTTCGATTTGTTGCGTTTAATAGCCGCTACTCAGGTTATTATTGATCACTATTATCAACATTTGCAAATTCCATTAAGCAAAACATCCCAAAATATTTTGTATTTGTTTCCCGGGGTCCCTATGTTTTTTGTTATAAGCGGTTATTTAATTTCGGCATCACTCGAACGTAATGATAACTTGCTTATTTACTTCAAAAACCGGGCTTTGCGTATATTTCCCGGATTATGGGGTGTTGTATTCATTACTATCCTTGTTTTTAGCCTAACGGGGGTAAGCTTTGTTAATATACAAACAATTACCTGGCTTCCATGCCAACTGGCGGGCTTGATTTATACACCCGCGTTTTTGACCAACTATGGGTTTGGTTCCTATAATGGCAGTTTGTGGACCCTGCCCATCGAATTACAATTTTACATCGTTTTACCAATTTGTTATTTTTTAATTCCAAAAAACAAGCAAGGTAGCTGGTTCTACTGGTTGCTTGCTATATTTATACTATTTAACCTGGCCATATTCTTATTTTTACATTATCAATACGGATACCAAATAGGTGATGATTTTGTAGGATTTATACCGAAATTAATATCCTATTCATTTGTTCCTTATTTTTACCTGTTTGTCATTGGCGTTGTATTGCGAAGACTACGCATTTATAATTTACCTTTTATCCGCAATAAGGCATTGTATTGGGTTATTTGTTATATCACATTTAGCCTGCTGCTTTCAACATTTATAAACCCAGTGCTAAACTATGGTGCTTACAGTGTTTTTCTCGTTTTAAAAAACGTGTTTCTGGCGTTTGTGATATTATCACTTGCTTACACCCTGCCAAATACAGCATCCAATCTACTCCGTACCAATGATATTTCCTATGGTATCTACATTTATCACGGACTAATTTTAACGGTATTGGTCCAGTTAAAACTTACTGGCTACGTCAATTTATTTATGATCATAGCCGCGACATACTTATTTGCCTGGTTGTCGTGGATTTTTATAGAAAAGCCATTTATAAAAAGAAAAGAAAAAACTATCAGGAGTACGATCTGAAAAAAAAATTTGCAAATCAAAAAGCCATAAAAAATTGACGATATCATTAAGCCCGATGGGTTTAATTTTTATGGCCTTCAATAATTTGCTCATTTAAAAAAAAACCGATGGTTATTAATTTACTGAAGAGCCGACCAACATCTATTAATATGACAAACACGAACAATCATTATATACCTTATTTGGATGGCTTAAGAGGCTTTGCCATCCTATTTGTTATTCTGTCGCACATGGGCTTAGACAAAATTGTCCCTGGTGGCTTTGGTGTAAGTTTGTTCTTTTTTATAAGCGGCTATTTGATCACTAAATTGCTGATTGCTGAATATGATAAAACAGGGGATATCGGTTTTAAAAATTTCTATCTCAGAAGAGTATTCAGGCTGTATCCAGCGCTTATTGTAATGGTCTGTTTATCGATAATTACGCTTGTAATTTTACATGGTAAAATTTTACCGGGTGCTATCTTGTCCGCTTTCTTTTATTTTACTAACTACTATATTGTATATTTCAAGCCGCTTCCGGTTAAAGAATGGGACTATATTTTCGACCCTACGTGGTCCTTGTCAATAGAAGAGCATTTCTACCTGGTTTTTCCGGTTTTATTCTATTTACTATACAACAAAAAAAACACTTTCTTGATTTTCCTGATCATAGCCAGTGTAATTCCTTTAATTTACAGATGTTATTTAACCTACAACGCAGCAACCATAAATGAGGTATTTGAAAATAGAATTTACGTAACCACCGAAACACGGGCTGATTCAATCATTTGGGGATGTATTGCAGCATTAATTCTATTTAAATACCATTCTGCCGCTTATATAAAAATTCTTAAATCAAAATGGTCATTAATTGCCGGCCTTCTGGTTATCCTATTTTCCCTGCTGTTCCGAAGTGCCATGTTCCGGGAGTCTTTAAGATTTACACTCCAGGCAATAGCTTTTTTTCTAATTGTTCCCGCAATCGGCTTTTATAACCCAACCTCCATCATAAAGCGAATATTGGAAAACAAACTAATGCTGTTTCTCGGTCGGCTAAGTTATTCTCTTTATCTTTTTCATTGGATGATCATCATATTGGCCAATAACAATTTCAAACAATACAGCATGAGCTGGATCATTTTCATCGTGTTTTTCAGTTTTCTGCTCTCGGTGATTTCATACTATTTTGTAGAGCAACCATTTATTGCATTGCGTAAAAAGTTTGGATCACATGCCAAATAAAGGTTTAATTTAATTCATCTTAACAAAGCAAAGCCATTAAATAAATTTGGTAACCGCTGTTGATATATTTTATAACTAATAATTTCTATTGCTGATGGTCAATAAACATGTGTCGGTAAGCACTTTTCTATAAACAAACAAATTTGGTAGCCTGAAGTTTTTCGATCACCCCTACCTATTCCAAAGCGTCAATCAGCGAATCAAGGGTTCCGGTATCTAATCAGGCTGTACCGCTGTCAATCACTCCTGCCTGAAGATTGTCCTGTCCGAAATAAATCTGTTTAAATCAGTAATTTCGCGCCTACGAGGAATTGGCTCCAGGTTTTCAGCAATTTCCAAAATACTGTTATCAAAAAAAATACAATTCAGGAACCGCAAATTAATTTCGGCTTTAAAGGTTTTTTCTCAATAGATGATGTCTTCTGGTTTTTGTGAACTTCAATTACACCACACTTTTCCGGATCGGAAAGCGGATAAGCAAAAATTGCAGCCCTATTAAGATCAATAAAACAATCAATGCGCTAAAAACTGGTCCATTAATATACTAAAGCTCGTTATTAACGCAACTTTATCATAGCATATAAAATCCTTCCCAATTAAAGATGCATGGGTAAAACCATTAGGTTTTCACTGACTTGTGAAATGAAACAAACTGTATCCGCACTATTGCAAAGAAGATCCTTGAAACTTTCGTTAAGTTAGGACGTCGTATTCATAAACTGTTTTTTATATCTGCTAACATTATAATCGAAAACGGGTAATAATTCATCGGCTTATCATAAATTGGCATGGATTGCTTTATTACTGATCTGGTAATGGAATAAAATTTAAAAAAAACTTTGCATTTTTTCACAAATAAATATTTCATAGTTTAAATTAATCAAATCGCACTGAATTTATTGGTGCCGAAATTAAAGGCACCAGGTAAATTGATTGCAGCAATTTGTGTTGTTATTCTTTTACTTTTAACTAAAAAAAGTATATTTTTGATAATATGTTAATGGAATTCTTATTCTGATATTAATAACAAATAGAAATAATGTTATACTAAGATTTTTTCAAATTCACCTGTTTCATTTTACTTTTGTCTTAAGAAAAAATGAACATTTATTTTCGTTAAATAAACAATTATAGTTTTAATGATTAACAGACATACTGCATTCTTCAAAGTATTAAACCTGACTATAGATTATTTTATATTAAATGTAAGTATGATAAGTACTTATTTTATTATTGACAATTCTTCCCTTTTTTGGGCAAGTAACAGGAGATATTTACCGATAGTTTTAGTTTTTAATTTGGTTTGGTTGCTTTCATCAAACATATCCGGACTTTATGAGCAAGTTTTGAATAAAGATTCTATAAAAACATATAAAGGAGTAATCAGGACTTATCTGCTTTTTGTTAGTTTCATATGTTTTACCATTCTTATATTAATTGGCACGGAAGCATATTTTATTACCAGACAATATCTATTCTATACGCTTGCATTATTTGGCTTTTTGCTGGGTTTATGGAAACTTATTTTCCTTACCATCCGCAAAAGCGAAAGAGCTGCGTTAATTGATACCCGCGATGTTATCATAATAGGAGCAGGAAGAATTGGACAAGACCTGTACAATTTTTTTAAACACAACCCGGACAGGGGCTATCATGCAATTGGCTTTTTTGATAACGACCCAAATGGAGTGAGCGATAAGACGCTATATTTGGGTCCAACAAATAATAGTATTGAATTTGCTCTTAAATATAAGGTAGATGAAATTTTTTGCACCCTGCCCATTTCAGAATCAAAAACAATCGAACAACTTATGTTTGATGCAGATAAAAACCTGATACGGTTTAAATCTGTTCCTGAATATTTTGATTATGATAAAAAACCCACATTTATTCAAAGTTTTGGACATATCCCAATAATTTCCCTAAGGACAGAACCGCTCGAAAACCTGCTTAACCGTTCTATAAAGCGGGCATTTGATATCATATTCTCCATATTTGTTATCCTTTTTATTTTTAGCTGGCTTTTTCCAATACTTTCAATCCTGATTAAATTGGAATCAAAAGGCCCGGTATTTTTCACTCAAGTAAGATCGGGACGGAACAATAAATCCTTTAAATGTTATAAATTCAGAAGCATGACTGTAAATAACGATGCGGATGATAAACAAGCCACCACGTACGATGAACGTATTACTAAAACTGGTGCTATATTAAGGCGCACGAGCCTCGATGAATTACCTCAATTTTTTAACGTATTAAAAGGCAACATGTCAGTAGTTGGACCTCGCCCTCACATGATTAAACATACGCAGCAATATTCGGAACTGATTGACAAATTCATGGTTCGTCATTTTCTGAAACCTGGTATCACCGGTTGGGCTCAGATTCAAGGATTACGTGGAGAGACCAAAACAGTAGATGCCATGCTGCAGCGAGTTGAAGCAGATGTTTGGTATTTGGAAAACTGGTCCTTTCTGCTTGATTTAAAAATTATTTTTTTAACAGTAAGGAATTCGTTAAAGGGTGATGAAAATGCATTTTAATTTGCTTTTACCTCCAAATTACCAAGTAACAAATTCTCTTTTTGATCTTCATTTGCAAATTCATTCAGGCCTATAAAGAGGGTTTTCTCTACTTTACTGGTGATTTCACGAAGGAAAATCTGATATTTATTACATCTCAAAAAGTAAAAAAATCAAAAGTGGCCTGGACTAAAAAAGCTCCATAAATATTTATGGCTGAAAAAAATCAGAAAAATAATGAAGTTTTCAAGATGTTTTATACGAATCAAAACAAGAAAGGGATTCCAGTGTCATGTCATAAATACTTTGACGGTTAAATATATTTTTGTAGCTTTACAAGAAAACTATGGTAAAGTACAAAGTGACATTAACCCAAGAGGAAAGAGAGGAACTGTTGTCAATTACTAAAGGAGGGACACATTCTTCAAAAAAAGTAATTCATGCCTTGATATTGCTGAATTGTGACCAAGGGCCGTTTTCAGATAAGATAAGCAATGAGGAAGTAGCACGGGTTCTTAAGATCGGCGATAGGACAATTGATCGTTTGAAGAAGAAATTTGTTGAAGAAGGCTATGAGGCTGCTTTGGAAAACAGGGCTACTACCAGGGTGTACCATCGCAAGGCAGATGGGGAAGTCGAAGCACATTTAGTGGCGTTAAGCTGTAGTAAGGCACCGGAGGGATTTTCAAGATGGTCATTACGATTACTTGCGGATAAGATGGTAGAGCTTCAATATGTTGATGAGATTTCCTACGAAACAGTGCGAAGGGTCTTAAAAAAAACGAATTACATCCCTGGAAAGTAAAGGGATGGATTATACCACCGTTGCAGAATAGTGATTTTGTTGCCAACATGGAACGGGTTTTAGATGTTTATAAAAGGCCGTTGAACAAGGATTTGCCCTTAGTGTGCATGGATGAATCCCCAAAACAGATGATCAAAGAAACCCGGCTACCCATAGAAATGAAGCCTGGTCATGACACGAAGGAAGATTTTGAATATGAACGGTGTGGAGTAGCCAATATATTCTTGGCATCAGAACCGCTGACAGGTAAAAGATATGTCGAGGTTACGGAGCGGAAAACAAAAAGAGATTGGGCAAATTTTATCAAACAGAAAGCGGACGAATGGTATAAAGATGCACCCAAAATAACGCTGGTAATGGATAATCTAAGCACCCATAAACCGGCGGCATTGTATGAAGCTTTTGAGCCAAAGGAAGCCAAAAGGATATGGGATAGGTTTGAATTTATCTATACTCCTAAGCATGGGAGTTGGTTAAATATGGCCGAAATAGAATTAAATGTATTGATGGGGCAATGTTTAAACCGCAGAATTGACAATATGGAAACCATGAAAGAGCAGGTACAAGCGTGGCAAACACACAGGAATAATAAAGAAGCCAAAATAAAATGGCGGTTTACTGCTGAAGATGCTCGGATAAAATTATTGAATCTTTATCCGTCAATTCATGATTGACATGACACTAGCCTGGTGTGAGAGAACATGCGGTCTATTAAACCTTTCATTCCCCTCCTTTTTTTAAATTAAAAGAATTTATTGCAGAGCCGTAAAAATAGTTTCGAGAATAATATTAATGGCAAAACTACGATTGACAGCTGCTGAATTTGCTTGTTGGTGCCAAATACTACCTTATCAACTAAAATGCATTTTTATCGCCAACAATAGTTTTCCAGAAAGTAAGGAATATAATTTTTAAATCTAAAAGCAAACTCCAGTTTTCAATATACCAGATGTCATAGTTAACACGCGCTTTCATTAACGAAGTATCGGAAGTTTCGCCCCTAAATCCGTTTACTTGGGCCCATCCCGTTATACCAGGCTTGATAAGATGGCGTACCAAATACTGATCTATAACTTCTTTAGATTCAATATTCAGTGGAATAGGATGAGGCCTGGGCCCAACCACAGACATGCTTCCGAGAAAAACGTTAATAAATTGTGGAAATTCATCAAGACTGGTTTTTCGCAAAATTGCACCTAGTCGGGTAATTCGATTGTCGTTTTTTTTCGCCTGCTGGTACTTTCCACTATTTTCATCAACGTCCTTTGAGGATGGCCGCATCGATCTGAACTTGAAACATCTTATTTTTCTATTCTTGCGGCCCCATCTTTCCTGAACAAAAAAGATTGGCCCGGGCGAGTCAAATTTAATTGCAATTGCGATAATCGGAAATAACCAGGAGCAAACAAAAATTAAAACCAATGAACTAAAAAAAATGTCAAATATCCGCTTTAACGTGCTCAGATTTAAATCATCTAATGGAACGTGCCGATTAGTGATCATTGGAAAACCATTGAATATACTTACACTATATGCAGAATCGATTAACTCATGATAAGCTGGAATAATTCTAAGTTTAATAGCATGATTTCCAACAACATCTGCAATATGTTTAATTTTGTTATTTGCACTATTTGGCAAAGCCACTAACACCTCATCAAAAGCAGGTTCGTTAGCATCAATAATCTCGTCAAACTTAGAAATTCTACCCAAATACTGCTCCCTAAGTTCTGGTTTGTCAATGTCATCCAAAAAGCCATAAATTTCGTAACCAAGGTGTTCATTTCTTTGTATTAGATCCGAAAACTCAGTCCCTATTCTTCCAGCACCGATTATCAATATTTTCTTTTTATTTACACCCTTTTGCTTCAGGAAAAGCATTATTTTTTGATAAAAAATCTTCTCCAAAGGAATAAATATACTCAATAAAATAACGTAAATAAAAAGGAATCGCTTGGTATTAAAAGTTTGATGTGCGGTAAAAAAGAAAAGAATAACCAAACAAAATTGCACAAAAATATTATTCGCGATTTTGTAAAGGCTACCCATAATTGTTTTTGAATTAAGGTCGTCCGTGGCTTTGGTGCTGCGTGAAGAAAAATACCAACCAATAATTAACAATGGCAACATCCAAAAATCAATCAATATAAAATCGGTGTGGTGCATTTTATTTAAAAAATAAAATGCGAGGAAAAAACTCAAGGACAAGATAAAAACCTCATTTAAAAAACGAAAAAAATTGAAACGGTACTTGTATCGTATTTCCATAATTGGCTAAAAAAAACAACCATCATTTTGTGATTAGAAATTTCATTTCTGATATCGAACAAACACAAAATTTAACAATAGTTACAGTAAATAATAATATTTTTATTGAAATACCTTTCTGAAGAACAAATGTTTGATTAATATCGCAAATATAGCAATTTCCGGCTTAACCAAAAAGCTTAACTAGTAAAAAATCCAACAGCGTTAAATAAATGGTTTCATTTAAATAAGACTACTAGTTTTTTATCATTGTAAAATTAAACAGTCAATTAAATGTGAAATAAAAACTAAACTAAATAAATGTTAAAAGAACTATTTAGAGACAAATCACTTTAGTTATTTGTTTTTTTAATAAACTTTATTGAATCTGCTTTGAGATAAATTATTGTTTTGCCACCAGTTATATTTTTAATAGTCAATTATATTCATAAAACAATGGTTAAGTAATAGGAATGGGCAGGTATTTGTTGCTTATTTTGGCATACAGTTAATTTAGTTTTGGAAACAAAAGTATAGGCCAATTCATAACTTGTGATATACCAAAATAAAAACATTAGGCATTACTATCGGCGCCCATTAACTGCGCTACTAAGTTTTTTATTCACTGTGTAAAAGAAAAAATAAAACTCCGTTTTTTAATTTTTTAAAAACTTAATTTATGTAATGAAAGTACAATAAAAAACAATTTTTCTTAAACCTTAAATAATGAAATCTCAAGAAACGCGTTTTTAACGCAACAAAATTGAACACTTTCGGTTATAAAAAAGCCCCGGATAGTTTAGAATTAAAATCATTCATAATATCATCTTTTTTTTGATAGCCTTAATTTTTTATATTAATGAACATTAAAACAATTTATTGTTAAAAACCTTTCTACTTTTACAATAAATTTCCCAACTAAGAAACATGAAAAATTCAGTTACAATAAGCATTTTTATAATATTTTTCTTTGGTTTAAACAGCTTCACTTTTAAAAATAACCTAAAAGTTAAAAAAAAATCTGAAATCAAACTTGCTCTGGCAAACAAACGTTCTTTATCGGATGTGCCCATATCTCAGCCAAGCATTAAAAAGCAGAAAAACTCAATTGCTATTTCGGATAGCGAACAACCTAAAACAGATAGCGATTTTGAAATTCCAGAAATAAAACTTCCACCTATTTCCCCATATGCAACGGTTTATTATGTTAGCGCTTCAACAGGTAGTGATGGCAATTTAGGCACGTCAAAATCCTCCCCTTTAGCTTCTATTAACAAAGCATTACAATTCGCAAAAGGTGGGGATGTAGTATATGTAATGTCCGGCACTTACAATGAATCGTTGGCAATAAATAAATCAGGTACATCACGTGGATACACCACTATAATGCGAATGCCGGGATCTGAATCGAGGCCAAAAATAGTCTTAAATCCTTCGAAAGACTCAAATCAGGCATCTGTGATTGATATCAGGGCGGCTTATGTATTTGTATCAGGATTCAATATTACACAAAATGGAGATACCCCGGTTCGGAAAACCTATGCAAGTGGTATTGGTGTTCACGGTAAAGTAGCCGGTTCGTATTTAGGCCTTCAAACATTGGTACACCACATTTTTTTGTATGACAATGTAATTCATGATAACGCGGCAAGTGGAATTTCCGTTGCACATTCTGATTACATTACCATCTATAAAAACGTTGTATACGGAAATGCTAAACTAGCTCCAAATCAAACAAGTGGTATAAGTTTATGGGGCCTTTATAATTTTGATCAAGCAATTGGTTATCACAATCTTATTGTAAGCAATAAGAGTTACGGAAATGTAGTCTTGACTAACGCTAACTATAAAACTCCTGACGGCACAATCCATCAGAACAACTGTACTACGGATGGAAATGGTATCATTATCGACGACAGCAGGCGAACACAGCAGGTAGACAAAGTGCCCTACCGTAGCGCTACTTTAATTTTTAATAATTTAATTTATAATAACGGCGGTCGTGGGATCGCTATATATTTAAGTGATAATGTAAATGTGATAAACAATACTCTTTACCATAACATGAAGAGTTCGATGATGTGTTCTCCGACACAACAGGGCGATTTGGTTGCAGCAAATGCTGGTAATGTTAAATTTATAAATAATATTGTTCAATCAGGAGGCATTGCTAATGCAATTGTTGAACGTAACGTCACTGGTGAACACTTTTTCAAAAACAATCTAGTATCTGGAAAATTGCTGATTGATAAAAGGAACGGAGCCGACCTATCTTTTGAAAATACAAATTTTATTGGAATAAACCCAAATTTCAAACATCCTGTGGAAGATTTTTCTAATGACGCTAATTTTGAGTTAAACGAACGAAGCCCGGCACTTAATAGAGGTCAACAAATTAAAAAAACAATTACAACATTAAGCCGAGGCAAAATCTCAACATCTATAACTACCAATTTAGGAGCAACCTTCGGAGACCAGTAGGTCTTATATTAAATTAAACTAAACTAAACTAATTTTATTTTCAACCTTGTTTTAGTGTAACTTTCGGGATCAGTTAAGTTTATACAAGATACAAAAAAGCAGGCAATGTTTAATTTGCCTGCTTTTTCGCTACAATTTTCTAACGCTAACGCCTAAAAAAAAGTAATTTCTATATCGCTTTCAATCTGCTCAACATGCTATCGTGTATTTGAACAAGGGTGGATGTCAAATCATAAGTCCAATTCCAGTCAGGGTAATGCGCTTTGAATTTGGATAAATCACTGATATACCAGATATGATCACCAATACGGTTACCTTCAAGATAACTGTAATTCATTTTATTTCCAGAAATTTGCTCGGACAACTTTATAGCTTCAATCATTGAGCAATTTGCATAACGCCCCCCCCCGGCATTGTAAACTTCTCCGGCTTTAGGGTTTTGGTAAAAATGCCAAAACATGTTTACAAGATCATAACTGTGAATGTTGTCACGCACCTGTTTTCCTTTATATCCAAATATTGTATAGTGGGTACCAGTAATAGCACATTTCATCAAATACGACAAAAATCCGTGTAACTGTGCACCGGAATGATTAGGACCGGTTAAACAGCCACCGCGGAAAACGCCAGTTTTCATACCAAAATACTTTCCATACTCCTGTACCAGAATATCGGCTGCAACTTTTGAGGCTCCAAATAATGAATGTTTGGTATGGTCAATACTCAATTTCTCGTCGATGCCATTTTCAAAATAAGGATGATTTTCATCAATTTCCCAACGGGTTTCTAATTCAACCAATGGCAGGTAGTTAGGATTATCGCCATAGACTTTGTTGGTAGAGGTAAATATAAATACGGCCTCCGGACAATGTAAACGGTTCATCTCTAACATATTTAAAGTGCCATTAGCATTTACCGAAAAATCTGTAAACGGTTCTTTGGCCGCCCAATCATGACTTGGTTGAGCAGCAGTGTGAATAATTAACTTTATGTCGGTGTTATATTCTTTAAAAATGACTGCTAATTCTTCAGCGTTGCGTATGTCCGCATTATAATGGCGATAATTAGGGTAAGAATCGGCCAAACGGTTCCTGTTCCACTCTGTATTGCCATCCACTCCGAAAAAATATTGACGAAGGTTATTGTCAATTCCAATAACAAGGTCGAACTTGTCGGCGAAAAAACCTACCGATTCACTTCCAATTAATCCGGCTGAACCGGTAATTACAACTATATTCATAACGAAAAATTTAAGTCTTAACGTTTTTTTAATTTATACTTAATCAGTAAAAAAATAAATTTGGAATTAGTAAACAAATAGCGCTTCCAAAGCCTGCCTGGCTCCTGAATTAACCTGAACAACCATTCTAACCCATTATTCTGCATCCACGGTGGTGCCTGCGGCAAAATGCCGGCATGAAAATCAAAAGCTGCACCAACTGCCATCATCGGCGCATTGATTTTATTCAGATGATCAGAAACCCAAATTTCCTGACGGGGGCATCCACGTCCAACAAGCACTATATTTGCCTTAGACTGGTTTATCTTGCTGATATCGGCAATATCTTCTTCAGCAGTTGCATTTCTAAACCGATCCGGGTGAACACCTGCAATTTTTATATTGGGGAACCATAGGTTAATATTTGCAGTAAATTTCGATAATGTAGACTCTTTGCTTCCATATAAATATACAGACAAACCCTCGTCATTCGCCAGTTTTAAAACCTCAAGTGTTAATGTCGGCCCATAAACCCGATCTTTGAGCCCAACTTTGTGCAACGTATTCATTGCCCAACGCACAGGCTGCCCGTCAGGCACTACTAACTGCAATTTGTTAACCTTTTCTTTAAGGTCCAGATTGTTATAGCATTCAATTAATCCGTGGACGGCCAATGCCGAAACTCCAAATGACTGGAATCCCTTCGCATTTTCTATGATAAGTTTTGATGCTTTTTCATAGTCCGTTACTGTATAATTAACCCCAAAAATATCTACTTTCACTTTTTATAGTTTAGCTCATTTGTAATATTACCAGTATAAATTTCTAAATTTACTCAAAAATATAAAAATTATTGTGATATTTATAAAAATATCTAAAAGTATTTAAAAAAATCCTATTGGTACCAACATTGTCAACAAAAATTATCAGGTGGCATAATACAGTTTTAAAATATCGTCAACCCGGTTTTCCCAGGAATTTAGCCTGGCCAATTCGATACGTTTATTAAATAATTCAAGGGTATTTTCTGTATAAGCATCACTTATTTTTTGTACAAAATCTTCATTGTTTGTTTTATACAATATTTTATTGCCGAAATCCCAATTTCTAATATTCCTGATTTCTGTTACAACCGCAGGTTTACCAAATGCAAGATACAGGAATAATTTGCTTGGTGTAACACCCTTATTTAACTTAGGCTCGTCATAAGGTGCAATGCATACGTCAACGCTGTTTATAATATCAAATAGCTCCTTTCCCTTTTTAATACCAACAAAGTTGGCGTTAGCTTTATTGAAATATCTTTTCTTAATATTGGCATCACAAGGGCCAATAAAAATCAAAGGAAATCGATCTATGATTTTATCCAATAAATCCAAAGGCATTCTTTTATCCAGATAAGCAACAATGGCTAATTCAGGCACCGGCGCCACATTGGTTTTATAACTTACCAATGATGGATCAATCGGTGGTGAGCCCAAATGAACCAGGTGAGTATTTTTATTATACTGCTTAAGTTTCTCGTATAAATAGTCGGCAGTTGTGATGCACATTTTAACTTTACCGGTTAATAAACGCTCGGTTTTACGGTGATACGTGTTTACAAAAAAGGGGTTAAACTTACCATTCCCAATATGGTCATCGCTACAGTAATAAATTACATTATTGTAAAAACCGTCTATTAAATGCGAAGTATGATCAAATGTAAATACGATTTCAAAATCAAGGTCCAAGGCTTTAATTTTTTTAAAAAGCCATTTGTAATAAATCTCGTTCAATCCCGGTGCACGGTATCTTATGCGATAATCAACATAAAAATAAGGAGATATCAAAATTACGTTCTCTTCAACCTTTGTCAGTTCAATACGTGGTTTACCTATACGGTTTCTTTCAACAAAGTAAACTACACCTTTTTTTTTCAATTCGTTCGTAACCTGATGTCTGGAACGATGCGGCTCATCCCAAACTGTAACCGCGGTGAAAAGTAAATAATTAAACATAAACTCAGCTTAAATACTTCAAAAAAATAGGAAAAAATATTAAAATAAACGAACCGTTGCAAATATAGCATCAACGTTACCCATACAATGCCAAAACAGATTACAACAACTAATTAAATCTATACGTGTTTCATATCATATGCAAGGCAATGTGGGCTAACATTATTGATGGGTGTAGAAATGTTTATACTCTTCATAACTATAACCTATCGCACCTGCAATCATCCCAACACCTCTGACTATAATTCGCATTACGGTAACGCAGTAATCAAACCGACCGATTAAAGAACAAAGCAAGGATGGGAAAAATAAAATAGCGCCAACTGCTATCCTTCCTAAGCCGCCAATAATTATCTTTAACCTGGTAACCATATTTTTATTGGGCGATAAAAACCAATTTGAATTAGCAAAACGATAGGCGCGTTGCAAAATCCAGGTCAAATTAGCTCTTTGATCCGGTATCCATTCCCAAACCACCGCTTCATTAGTCCAATACATTTTGCATCCCATTTCATTTAATCTATACGCTAAATCTGAATCGTCGCTGCCACTTAAACCCAAATTTTCATCGAAAGGTCCTTCTAACGACATTAACCGACTATACTTAATCAAAACATTGTTAGTTGCCATATACAAATAATACAAACTATCACCTGTCTGAAGTTTGCTATAATGAGGCCGCACAAAATACTTGCCTTTATGAATCCATGAAGCTGGTTTATTAATAAAAATGGGGAAAGCAGGCCCGGATACAACATCTGCATCTTTTAACTTTTGGGTTTTTAGTAACCCAGTTAACCAATTTTCTTCCGGATACTCATCATCATCAATAAAAACAACAAAATCAGTATTTTTACTAACTAAACTAACAGCTCTGTTGCGGGTAAACGGTATACCTCTTTGTAGTTCAATTTCATAAACAATTTTATATCCAGGGTTATTAAGCAAAAATTTTTCAACTACTTCCCTTCCGCTTCCAGATGAATCATTGTCAACTACAGCAACATTTACTTCAATATCTTTTGAAATATTTTGGGTACTAATTTTATCTAAAAGATTTGCCAAATACTCTTGGCGTTTAAAAGTTGCTATACAAATTGAAACCAACATAAAATTCTATTTAAAAATGAATGAAGCTGTTATTTACCAGGTACTTTTGATATAAAAAAAATAGTTACAAATTGACGAAACGCTTTAACCGTTATAAACTGGCGCAAAAAAAGTATCGTTTTTTGGAATCTCACTTAAATTGTCCGATAATTTTCTTAAAATTTACTAATCTAAACAGGAATAGTAACAACAAATAAATTAAACCACCGACCGTAATGATAATAGCCAAACCAATTGGTCCGCTTAATACGGGTTTTATCAATAATATAACTATCACCATTACACCAGTAGACAACACTAATTTCCCAACATTTAACCAAGGCACCGGTAATGCAAAACATTTTGTTGTTAAATAAGCACTGATTAAAAAATCAACAGTATAACAAATTACCGACGAATAAACCGCCCCCATAATCCCAATCCGGGGAATTAAAATGAAGTTGAGTGCAATATTAATCACAGCAGAAATACTAACCGACCACAGCTGCATCCAGCTTCTTTTGCTCAAATGAAAACTTAAATCAATATAGTAAGCCTTTAATCCTGCTATCAAAGCACCGATTGAAATATAAGGGACAATAATAGCAACCTCGGATGAATAACTTTTGCCGATTAATATACTTGTGATCGGTTTCGCCAAAAATGCAAGTCCGAATGCTGCAGGAAAACTAATTGCTATCAAAATCAACAAATAAGATTTCAATTGCTCATTTGCCTTAACAAATTCTTTAGCCTCCAGTGCCCTTAAAACTAGCGGATAGCTCGCCAGATTAATAGACATCATAATCACCCACAATGTTTGCTTCGACAAGTCGTACCCAACCGAATAAATACCTGTACTGGCAGCACCTACATAATGTTGAATAAAAAACCGATCAGACGTATTAAAAACGTATGACATTGCATAAGACGCTGTAAGGGGGACACCATAGCTCATGTGCGAAAAAAACGCAGTTTTATTGAAAAATTTAATACTTTTAAACATCTTCAATAATACTGATCTATAATAAATTGAGATAATAAGCACTATAGAGATATTTAAACCCAATATCAAACCATTAGCCCCAAAACCCAGATATGAAAAAAAAGCCCCGAACAATAAAGCCAATATTGATCGGATAAAATTAATGATTGAATACCGTTTTACCTTAAGGTTTGACCTGAAATACTCCAAACCAATTTCGTATAATGACTGCAGCCACAGTAATAATATCCCCCCCCCTAAGAGTACCATCGAGTACTGATTTTTAAAAAAGATAAGGTATACACCCAAAAACAAAATAGATAATAGGCCGGATACTAAAAAGCCAATAAATACACTTGCAAATAATTGCCCTTCCTCCTCGGGATTGGTTGCTTTAGGTAAGAATCGGAGTAATGTTAAGCGTATCCATTGATAAAAAATCATGGTCATTAACATCACTGTAGCAAATATTATGGAATATTTACCATACTCATTGGGTGCTACCAATCGAGTATAAATAGACATCGCCAAAAAATTAATTATACCTGGCAACCCCCTTCCTAAAAAATAAATTACGCTGTGTTTTCCAAGCATCTCTAATATTTTTGATAAAAACTTTATTATTTAAACTTTTAGTTAAGAAGCCACGAGGGTAAAGTTTGTTTGCGGTTGATCTTTGAGCTTACGGTAAAAAGAAATGGTATAAATAAATAAAACCCAATAAATTTGATTTGCTCTAAGTATGGTACACTCGTCCATATTATAAATTAACAGCAAGCTAAAAAAAAGTATTCCCCAACTATAAATCAATTGCTGATTAACCATACAATTCAACAGATAGCTATAAAAATTGGATAAGTAACAAATTAGAAATAACGCCAATCCTACGTAGCCAAGTTCCAAAGTCAAATTCAAAAAGCCATTGTGGGCATGAGGTGCAGCCCATCCTATCTTCTTTATAACAATGCTGGAAATACCAATATCACCAGTCCAGAAGCCACCAAACCCATACCCTAGCAAAGGGCTTTTATCAACCCATTTTGCCAATTCAGCCCACAACAAAGTTCGTCCTGTTAAAGTTGCATCTCTTCCGAGCACCTGTAATACAACATCATAGTTATTATAGATGTAGAAATAAGACATTATAAATATAGCTAACAAAATAGCAAGAATACTGAAAAGCCCCTGCAAAGGTATCCTGATAATTCTCAATAAATAACCAAATACCATAAGGCTAACAACCACAACCAATGAACCTGCTGATTGAGCCAAAATTATGAGTACTGTAGCCAAAACAATATGTAAAAGATATTTATTTTGTTTTGTAAGCATTGCTAAACTGAAAGCGCAGATAGAATACAGGCACATAATACCGCCCAGCGTATTCTTATGTAAAAAAACGCCACGCAACCTCCCTTGATGCTCACCGGTCATAATACCAAACTTTGGATAAACCACCGCTGTAGCAAGTGATAGTATAGCCATGATAAAACAGGCCCTCGCAAAAATTTTCAAATTTGATTCAAGTGAAAAACGTGACGACAAGTAATACCCAAAAAGTGTTGTTCCAAATATTCCAACTATCCTTCGGGTAGTAATCATTGGAAACTGGCTCCAGGCAATAGACATAATAATCATCAGAAACAAAAACTTTATTGAAAGATCACCTTTAAAAACCTCCTTTAAACGTCTATTTTTTGAAAATATGAGAATTAAAGTTATAAAATAAACACCTATAAAAACATATTGGATGTAAACATTACCCTCGTTCGCATCCATAGTTAAATTACTATCATTTGCCTGGCTTGTTGTAATAGCTTGAATCATAGGCAAAATAGCTCCCGAAAAGAAAATCATTGAGAGAACCGAGAAATAAATTTCAAACTTTGATACTGTTCTTTCCTGAATCTTCATAATACCAATAACTCAATCTTTTCCAATAACAATAATCAAAATACCAGATGAAAACCAACATAAGAATCGGCTGAACTTAATTTATACAAGTGTGAGTATCTATTCGAAATACCCAACCAGATAATTAAATTAAAAAAACAGACCACTAAAATCTCATTAAAGCTTTTTTAACCCATTCGACAAAAGTAACTTTTTCTTTTGTTGCATAAGCATTATAGCTGCTGCTATAACCATAACCATAGCCGTAACCATATCCTCCATATGATGAAGTGCCACTTTTAACGCCATTAAATATAATGCGGAACTTGGGGAATCGTTTCGCATCGTTAATGTCTTTGATAAACTCCAGCTCATATTTGTGAGTGTACCCTTGCCTTACAACATATAGTGAAGTGTCAGCAACCCTTGCGATAATAAGCGCATCAGTTACCAGATGTATCGGCGGAGAGTCAATTATAATTTCATCGTACATTCCTTTCAATGAATTAATTAATTCATCCAGCAAACCCTGTTCCAACAATTCCGACGGGTTAGGTAAAACAGGACCGCAACCCAAAACGTCTAATCCTGGGATACCTGACGGCTGTACTATTTTTGCAATATCTTTTGTTTCTCCGTTAAGATAATTACTAATGCCAATATGATCAGACGACAGCCCGAAGTTAACAGACACTTTGGGCTTGCGAAGGTCCATCTCCAAAATAACGGTTTTACGGGAAGCATAGGCTAAAGCAACAGCAAGGTTAGAACTTACAAAACTTTTTCCTTCACCGCTTACGCTTGATGTAAACAAAGTCACTCGACCGGTTTCATTGTTACCATGTAGGTGATACAAATTAGTTCTTAACACCCTAAATTGTTCACCAATTGAAAATTTACTTCTGCCAGCAGAAACAACAATTTGCTGTTCAGTATTCTGATAACCTAACTCACCCAATATAGGAACGCCGGTTTCTTCCTCAATCTGGCTGCGATTGGTAATCAGGTCATTTAAGCTCTCTCTTAAATAAAGTAATCCTGCTGCAGCTCCAAACCCTAAAATCATTCCGATTAAGTATACTACAGGCACAATTGGCCACTTAATTTTACCTGCGTGTGCATCATCAACAATTTCCGAATCCGAAACCGACGAAGCATATCGAAGACCAACCTGCTCGCGTTTTTCAAGTAAGAATTTATAAATCTTGTCTTTACTTTGCTGTACCCTTTTCAGGACGTTCAATTGCTTATCCATGGTTGGAACCGAATTAAGATAGGACTGAACGCCATTTACAATTGATTGCAGTTGGTGCTTTTGAGCCAGTAATGAAGATTTTAAAGACTCTAATTTTTCAATAAAATTACCTTTTAGAATTTTAATTTGATTGTTTGCATCCAAAACCATTGGACTTGTTTCTGGAAGAGTAGCTATGAGCTGACCACGCTTAATTTGCATGTCGGACAATTTATCGTACATCGAAGATAAGCTTGCATCACCCAGATTGGTTGACGAAACGGGAAGTCTTTCTGATCCTTCTGTCGACTCAGCATACTTTTCCAGATTATTTAGAATACCAAGCTGAACATCGACATCATTCAATGACTTTAGATTTTCGAGACGGATATTTTGATAGCTAACAGCTTCTGTATCAACACTCCAGGTAATATGATGACTGCTTTTATAGTCCTCAATTTGCTTTTCGATAGAATTCAAATCATTTTGCAGTGAATCGAGTCTGTCGTCAATGAATTTTAGTGTCTTCTCTGATAGCCTGTTTTTATCTTCCAATGCAAATTGTAAATAATGAGACATCACCGCATTCAAAACGTCTTTTCCACGTTCTGGAACGTCATCAGATGTTGTCAGATTTACAAAAGGCGCATCTTTATTTTCCAATTCAACCTTTATATTTTTTTGATAAGCGTCTGAAACCAAATCTGGGTCGTTAATGGTAATCAATAAAGCAGAATCCACAAAACTATCAACCGTTTGCGTCGGAATTAGCTGCCAGGTTCCAATACCACTTTTAATCGGTGTAGAAAACTTTTCTGTTTTACTCTCTCCATTATCATCTGAATAGGAAAAAGAATTTTTATTTAAAACTTTGATTTTAATTTTAACGCCCGAGGGGTCAATTACACCAAATTGTTTGATAAATTGAAACTTGACAGGTGTTTGACTATATAAATCTTTTTTAATTAATCCTTTCTTTTGCGAATAATTAGCCCATAACTGCAATTCATTTACAACCTTGTAAACTATTTTCTTCGACTGCATAACCTCTATTTCATTTTCAACAATAACGGGTTTGTCAATCGGATTAAGCTGTGATTCTGCAGAATTTTGATTTACAGTTAAACTAGCTGAAGTAGCAGTAAGGGCTTTAAACTCTATAGTGGCTGAAATAGGGTAAGTAGACGGCGCAACTTTTAAATATAGATAGGCTAGTAAAGTAAATAAAATTATACCAAGTAAAAATAACGGCCAGTGAAATAGGTATTTCTTAAAAAGATTTCCGGTTTCTGAATCCTGAGGAGTTCCGGAAATGGGCATTGCAAGTGTAGTAATTTGGTTTTGCTGCTTACTCATAAAAAAAATGAATTATTATTTACGGTTTAAATAAATAGCCAGTGAGATTGCCGAAATTACTAATGCAATACCTTGCAAAGTATTTTCAGTTGAAAGAATTCGTTGTCGGTTTGGTGTTACATAAATAATATCGTTATTCCTCAAATAGTAATATGGAGAGTTAAAAAAGTCCTTTCTTCTGATATCAATAGGAATATATACTCGTTTTCCATCTAATTCTCTTATTAAAATGATATTATTTCTAATACCCGTTGGATTAAGATCGCCAGCATAACTAAGCACTTCACTCAAAGTAATCTTTTCGTCCTGAAAATTGAACGTATTGGGTCTGGCAACGTCACCCAAAACCGATATTTTCAAATTTTGTATAGAAACCGTTACCACCGGTTTAGTCAGAACCTGTTGAAGACTAGCTTCGAGTAAATGAACTGTTTCATCTGTAGTATGACCGGCAACCTTAATAACGCCAACCAAAGGCATATGCAGATTACCATCGTGATCAACAGTATAACCCACTACTGAATTTGGTTGAGACCTCATATCCGGACTTGACCTCTCTTCAGGGTTATTGGTAATTGAATTAGGCCGTTCTAAATTATAATTAAACATTGCATCAGCCTCATTATTTAAACTCGTAACATGAATACGCAACAAATCTCCAGGTTGAATGGTTATCGGAGAATAATTTGTTATTTTCTCCCGGTAAACGGAGTCCAATTTCAAGTCCTGAAAATAAGGAACATTTTTATAAGGGGTACAGGAACTGAACAAAATGATTATAACAAAAATTGCATTTAAACTTTTCAGGCTCATATATGGTTATTTGATTTTATATTAGAACATAATTTATAAGTGTGCAGATTCTCAATTAAAAAAAGGTCTAAATGATAATATTTCGGATTTTAAAATAGCAGTTAAAAATTCGATTGAAGAATAGCAAATTATTTTCGGGAAAATATAGTTTAAAGTAGGGGATTAACATGTAATAAAAAACAATTTTATTCTAACAATATATATTTTTGTTGCTTTTTGATTACGCAACGAACTTAGTAAAAAAAAGTGAACTTATAAAAATAAAAAAACTTTTTTTTACACTATTTGCAGTAAAAATAGTAATTTACTTCCATTAATTAAAGAATCAAGGCTTTTTTTTATTAATTTTTTTATCTATCGTTTATTTCTATGTCAATATCCCAAAATTTACTTGCAAACGCCGATGATTTAGGCTTAAACACTTCCGTTAATAAAGCCATTTTATATTGTTTCGAAAATGGCTATATTAATAGCACTTCTTTTATAACCAACACGATATTTTTTGATGAAACAGTAGATTTGATAAAAGAAAATCCAATTATTATAAATATTGGTGTACATATTAATTTTGCTGAAGGTAAACCGGTTACGTCCCATTTAAAGCCACCTTATATTCGTTCAGACGGTACCTGGGCACTTGACAAAATCAACAAAAAAATAAATATTTTAACCAACGACGAGAAAAAGATTTTCATCAGCGAAATTTCTGCTGAAATAGAAAAAGCATTATCAGCCAATATAGAAATAACCCACCTGGATTCACACTTTCATTTGCATGCACTACCGTGTTTTTATCATTTGTTTCTCTTGGTAGCTGAAAAATACAAGTTGAAGGTTCGCCTGGCACAAACTTATAATGAGGGGAACTATTTAAAATACCTTTATAGAGTATTAATCAATAATAAATTTAAGACCCGAAAATGTAACTATTCAGATCGTTTTGAAACTGTTTCGCAATATTTGAAAACACCACACCTGCAAAACAAAACTGAGATAGTTGAAATAATGCTTCACCCTGATTTCGACTTAACAGGCAACTTAACAGATCATTATGATGCCAATACCATCAAGGATTGGATTAAGCACCTCAACAAAACTTTAGACAAAATTAAATAGTCTTGTGCATTTCATCAAAATAATTAATATTATGAACTGTTTCAAGAATATGGGATTTTGAAGACGCCCCGAACAAAATTGATTCAATATTCGGCAAATTACAAACGTATTCAATAGCTTCCTTAGAAGGGATAGCCCCGCCAGCCAAAACCTGCATAGCCACAACGCGCAGCCTTTTGGTTTTTAGTGTTTCTTCATATAAGGCAACTCCACCACTCATACGAAAACCAACTTTGTTTATTGAAGTGCAGATAATTGGGTTTTCTACTCCCCCATCTTCCAGCACAGTTAATAGTTTGGGCATGTTCATTGTTATGAAACCAGCTTCAGCATCGTACTTCTTTTTAACATAGTGATGAAATCCCAACAAAATATCTTTCATACCGAGGCCGAGCAACAAATCAGTTATTACATTTTGCAACCAAATTACAGGAGTGTTTATGCCTTTAAACATTTTCATTTCGGCATCAATCAACAATTCCATGATCGATAGAAAATCTTTCGATAAAACTGCAATTCCACCCTTAAAAAGCGAATTAAAAAAATTACCGGGAATGTATTGCCTTAGGGTATCAACATAGCCCAATTCAGTAACAGCATTTGCGTATTTGTGCGCATAAGGCATACAAGGGTAAATTTTAAAATCCTTGTATTTATCCGGGTTACTTCTAACATAATTGCACACGTTTGCTATTCTGTCATGGGTGGTACACATAAAGGTATTTATGCCAGCCTCTATTGCGATGTCAAGGGTATTAATAATGGCCTTATCGTCTTTAAATTTAATAGCCTGGGCCCGTGATTTTTCATCAGAAATATGATTGACGGCAAAAAACTGGTTATCTCCAAAAAGTATCCTATCCATTTCAAAATTATTTTACACTTTTCTTTATCATATCAATCGCTTTGTCGGTTAACCAAGCCGATTGGAAAGTATTTATTGTATTTGGAACGAGTCCTAAAACAGCTTTAACAAAATAATCAATTTGCGACGAATATTCTTCGCCCCTCAAATAGAAATCAACCTTATCTGTTAAATCAGTAACATGTTTAATGTTCCAACCTTTGGTATAACCTTCGGGGGTATTACTATCTTTAAAATATACCTTTAATTCGTTCGCATCAGAAACTATTTTGCCTTTGCTACCCATAACGGTGATGGTTGTAGACATTATCCGATAGGTTTCGTCGCTCCAATTAACCGAAAGAACACCTGTTACATTATTGGATAAATTTAACAGCGAATAAACCGCGTCTTCAACGGTAGTTGAGTAAATTGATTTCAATACACTGCCAGACACAGACACAATAGGCGATAGTGTATGGTTTATTAAATCTATTACGTGTGATGCATATTCCAATAAACAGCCTCCACCTTCATTAGGATCGGATCGCCAGGTATAGGATTGTTTTTTTATAACAACTGGCCCGTAAGATTCACCCTGAAAATGAGAAACCTCACCAATATAGTTACCTTTTAATAGTCTGTTAACTTCCTGAAAGGTTCCGTTAAATTTATTATGGTAACCCACCTGATTTACAAGGTTATTGTTTTGTGCCAGTGTTATCAGAGGTTCCCCTTGTTCGGGAGTTAAGCAAAACGGTTTTTCAACAAACACGTGTATCTTTTGATCCAGTAGTTCTTTTACAATAGTAGCATGGCTTTTGGTAGGTACAGCCACAAAAACTGCATCCGGCTTAGCTTCTCTGATCATTTTTTTATAATCAGTAAAACATGGAAACGGAGAATACTTATCTAAAATATCGATGACCATTTTAGAGGTGTCACAAACCCCTACTATTTTTACTTTTGAGTGGGCACCAAGAATTGATAAATGGGATATCCCCATTTTTCCGGCACCGATTAAGGCAACTTTAAGCATTCTGTATCTTCTTAATTCGTAAAAATAACAATATTACATCCGTAAAAAGCTTCATTTGATTACGGATATTTCTTTTAAAAATTTCTGGTCTTAAAAAAATCCTAATAAGCCAGGCCATCCTTATTTTATACCAAAATTGATGTATCGGTTTTTGGGTACCTGCAAACCAGTCAAACACGTTTCCGATGCAAATAATCAGACCGGTCTTTAAGACCTCTTTATGTTTAACCGACCACTTTTCCTGTTTTGGGCAAGTCATCCCGACAAACAAAACATCTGGTTTAAACTCATTTATAGCAGATATCATTTTATCATTATCATCATCTGTAAACTCAACTTTAAAAGGTGGTGAATATACCATAACCTCTACTGAGGGATATTCTTTATTCATTCTTTCCTGGATTTTTTTGAGCGTTTCAATAGTTGAACCCAGAAAAAAAGCCCTGCTTTTTTTTTTTCCTAATCTATTTATAAAATAATTAAAAACATCAGGACCCTGATTTTTTTTAATATTTCTGCCTTGAAGGATTATTGATGCAAACGCAAAATAAACTCCATCCAGAACAAGATAGTCGCTTTTTTTTAAAGCGTCACAGAAAATCTGGTCTTTTGTAGATAGTCCGTATGAATTAGGGCTAATCGTATTAATAACCTTTGCACGAATATTATCAATCGATATCAAATCCAGTTCATCAGAAAATACCCTAAACCCCAAAGTATTTACATATGTTGGTTCAATCATAGTTTCATAAAATGATACAATCAGCGTACATTAGGGGTATTTTTGCTTAAATATTAATATATATTAACAATTAATTTAAAGTTTACACAATAGGCCTGTTTAAAACATTTTGACACATGCATAAACCTACATCATTTATAACAATTTGCGAATTTATAATAATAGTGCTAATTTTTTATAAATATTTAACATTAATAAACAATTATATGAATAATTTATCAATTTTTTAGAACGAAACTACATTTATTAATTTTGATTGTTTTTTGTGCCCAGTCTTTGATTTTTACAAAAATAAAAAAATACCCGAAAAGCATGATTTAGCTTTTGAAATATTCTGTTTTTATTTGGTTTTCAAATAGTTGTAATTTTTATTAACTATTCGCCTACACCCAATTCTTTTCTTTTTTTTAAATACAATACTAAAGTTCACAATTTTTTTTTAAAACTCAATGTTAACGATCTAAAGGTAGAATACCTCACCCGAAGTACCCGCACTAGCATGTATCAATTAAATTTAGTCGTTTTATCTATTGAAAATACCCGATCCGAATTCTATTACCAACAATAAACTCATAAACCAAAAGGCATGCCCTTTAATTTTTATGGCCATTTTAAAAAGCTTTCCTGCTGTGAAAGTTATATTTGTAAACCAAAAGTTACCTATTTATTGGTAATACGGGCAAAATAAACTATTGGTTTCCTTCAAAAAAAAAATAACTGATTAAATGTTTAATTCCATAAAAAACAAGATCACCAATTCATTTAAAACGGGTAATGAACGGACTATAAACATAAAAAAAAATATAATTTACTCCTTTTTAATTAAAGGACTTAGCGTTTTGGCAGGTTTTGCACTATTCCCGCTAACAATGAATTATGTTAATCCAATTCAATACGGCATTTGGCTTACCATAGCCGCACTGGTAGCCTGGCTAAATACTTTTGATATTGGGCTTAGTAACGGATTAAGAAACAAATTGGCAACATCTTTAGCCCTAAACCAAAAAGCAGATATTGTAAAATACATAAGCACTACTTATGCTTTACTTTTTTTAATCGGATTAGCGGCGTTTGGTCTTTTTTTTATTATTGGCTCATTCTTTAATTGGAATCAGTTGCTTCATATTCAATCGTCTGTAAATTACCCGATATGGCCTGTCATATTAGTTTCCCTCGGCATATTTTGTATGCAATTTACATTACAACCAATAAACAGCATATTAATTGCCACCCATCAACCCTTTAAGTCTTCCCTTTTGTTCCTGGCTGGTCAGCTACTTACCCTGGGGCTCACTTTTTTACTCACCATTTATACAAAAGGCACTTTATTTATGCTGGTTTTGGTGGTGGTAGGTTCGCCGGTTGCTATTTTGCTGTTGGGTAGTTTATATCTTTTTAAAACAACCCTGAAACCATTTTCACCAAAACTTAGCGTTATTGATTTTAAAAGTGCTAAAAGTTTGTTGAATATTGGCGGCGCATTTTTTTTAATTCAGCTGGGTGCACTGATTCTTTACGAAACTGACAATATCATTATTACCCGCACATTAGGACCAAATGAAGTTACTGTTTTTAACATTGCCTATAAGTATTTTTCAATAATAACCATTGCATTTGCTATAGTAGCAACGCCTTACTGGAGTGCTTTTACTGATGCTTATGCCAAAAACGATCTGGAATGGATAAAGCATTCACTAAGAAAATTACGAATGCTATGTTTTTATTTCGGTATTTTTTCGTTGATTTTATACCTATTGTCGGGTACATTTTATAAACTTTGGATTGGTGATAAAATTCCTGTACCAGCATCACTTTCGTTAACCATAGCCGTCTATGCGGTTTTGCAAACCTGGACAGTTGTACATGCCTACCTTTTAAATGGTGTAGGAAAGTTTAGGATTCAGTTAATTTTAATTATCAGTACAGGGATCATTAATATACCACTTTCGGTTTTTTTAATAAAATATACCGGCCTGGCCGGAACGGTAATAGCTAATATTATTGTTATGCTTATTATTAATGCCTTTATAACTTACCAATGTAAACTGATTATTAACAGAAAGGCAGAGGGCATATGGAATAAATAGCCGGGGACATTTTCACATGATCGTAAGTGGTGTCATAATAAATAATGAGTTGAGTTGACCTACTGCTATTAATCGGTTTTGTTTTCCCAGTTAAACCAAAAGATGCTTTCAATCATTCACAAAACATAAAATAAGAATTTAAATTTGTCCCGAAATTTTAAGAAATGTAAGGAAAATTGGTTTATAAGGCTATTTCTTTATATAAATCGAAATACATATTGGCAATTTTTTCAGAATCGAACCTAAGCTTATTAATTTTGCCTTTGTCAATGAGTTGAACCCTTAATTGCTCATCACTGATAGCTTTCAAAATACCTGACTTTATATCATTAACGTCAAATGGGTTTACCAGGATGGCCGCGTTGCCAGCAACCTCCGGCATCGATGAAATATTACTCGTAACCACCACTCTTTCAACAGCATGAGCTTCAATTATTGGCATCCCAAAACCTTCGAAAGTGGAAACAAATGTCAAAATATCGCATTGCTGGTATTTTTCTAATATGCGATGATCAGATAAATTATACTCGTTACTATAATCTATATTATTTTTCTGCAGGGCTTTAAGCTGTTCCTGATTCAATTTGCCTACAATGGTTAATTGACAATTAATTCCTTTCAATGCCTCAGCTAACCTAAGTATGTTTTTATTGTAACCGGTGCCTATTTGTAGTATTGCTGGCTTTCGGGCATTAAATTCCTTTGGAAAAGGCTGATAAAGCGGACTTACAGCAACAGGCACTACCCGTATTTTATCAGGGCTGCAACCAGTATAATTAATAATCTCGTTTTTTGTGACGGTTGATATGGCAACTACAATTTTTGCTTTTTTTACAGGTGCAACGAGGTACAACCACCTGATAATTTCTTTTGCAATACCTGTTTTCCGTATCATCATCCCGCAATCATGAATAGTTAAAATAACCCGTCTTTTCTTCATCAGCAGATCGAGGAAATGCACTTCGCCGGTTATATGATTTACATCCCTACCCTGCTGAAAAGCAGCAACGGTAATGTTTACCAATTTGCTGTAATAACCATCATTATAACATTTAGACAGGTATACCTTTGCGTCAATTTTATCAGCCAATCTTTTTCTGATGTCATCAAATATGTACTCGAGGCTAAAATTAAAACCGCTTCGCGGTCGGCGCTGAAAATAGTTAACCTTTATTTTACCAGTTGGTACCTGTAACTTTTTCATCAATTAAACATTTTAAATATTCAAAAACGACACTTAATGTGTATGGCGCAATTTTTCTTAAACTTTTAAATGGTTACTCTTTCTGTGTTTAAACTATTGGGCCGTAAATACTACTCTGGTGGCAATTTAAAGGGGGTTCTAAAAAATGCGAATAGCAATTCAACAATAGCTGTTATAGCAAAAGGCACTTAACCTTTGCTTTTTAACAAGTAAGCAATACCGTTTTTTTATTGAACATCAACACTAATTTGGTTTGATGACCAAGCGTGTGACTTATTGGAATGTAAACCCAGCTATTCTAAACTGTTAACGTTGGAAAAATCGCCAACCCAGTAATTTTTTTTATTTGATTGCTGAAATATCAGGATCAAAATAAGTAATGCTATCGGGCTATTATATTATTTAGGTAAGCCTTTGCGTCTCAGGGTTATTTAATGAAGCAATGGTTAGACCACCCAATAATACTGCAAAACCTAACGCAGTAGGCTGGGCCCATTGTCCCTGCGCAACAGTTTGAAAGCAAACACTCAATAACATCCAGGGTAAGAAATCGTTTTTTTGTAATTTTTTATAACTTTCAATTAATAACCTTACACCAAAATTCACGCGTAGTAGGATGGCTGAAACCCCTAATATGATCCCCATTTCACCTACCATTCGCCCCCATTCGCCCTCGGCCACCAAAAATGTTTCGGTGCTTCCTACCAATAACTGGGCGCCGGCGTTTGTACCCATACCAATTCCTAAACCAAAAAATGGCAGGTTGGGTGATTGAAACTGCTCAAAAAAGCCTGCAAACATCCGCGCAGCAAACGAATTCTGAATCCCTCCCTCGCTTTCATCAGCTGTTTGAAAGCGTGACGTAAGCGCTTCCAGTGCGTGGCTGAAAAAACTAACCTGGCTTAATATAGCAAACATGACTATTAAGACTAAAACCGCTCCAAGCATCCGGCCTATGTACTTTGGTTTTCGGAGTATGGACAATGACGCAAAGCCTAAAGAAATGGCTACCTGAACAAATAAACTGCGACTAATGGAAAGAGGAATAGCAGCAAGCGTACACATGGTTGACGCTATAAGCAGGTATAATTTAACCCCTTTAGGATTCAGCAAAAAATAAATAACAAAAATTGCTACGAAGCTAAAAAACTGGGTATTACCGGTGGTAAATGAAAAAGTACCCGGCGGACGGAAATACCCGAGTGCCCCACTAAAGCCACCACCCTGGTCGTTACCGATACCTTTATTAACAAACGCCGACTGGGGGCTGTAAAACTGCATAGCAATAAGAACTAGCATCGGGATTGATATCCAGAGTACTACAGTAGCCAACTTTATAACATCATCGCGGTTAAATATGCGCCCGATCAGAAAAATTACCGGAAAATGGAAGAGAAAAATCCGTGCCCCATAAATGGCAACAGGTATACTACCGTGGCCAACCGTTATGGCTGTAAAAAAACTAAATATGGCAATACCGCACATCGCCAAAATATAGTTATTTGACGGCATTTCGTTATACCGCCATGCAATATAGAGCATCCAAATAGCTACAGGATCGCGTACAATTAATAATGGGGTTGCCAATCCTGGCAAAACCCATTTACGCAAAGCCCCTTCAAATATTACCAAAAAAAAATACAACCAAATTCCTTTTTTTAATAGCGCATGCACATCGGCTTTGCTAAGCACATCAGTTTTTTTCGTCTTGCGTTTCTTTATTTCTGCATCTTCATTGTTGATGCCAGCCCCCGGGTTCAAACTAACGTCCATCTAATTAAAAAATAAGATAAATATACTAATTATTATGTAACATAGCCTTGCTTAGTTCCTTGCCGTAAAGTTCCCATGTTCGTTGCCTGGCTGTTTCCATAGCAGCCTGCCCTGTTTCGGCAATTAAATCCGGTTTGTGGATTAGTTTTTCAATAGCCTTAATCAGCGCTTCGGTTGAACCAGCTTCAATTAGCCAGCCATTTTCGTTATCTTTAATAATGTCCGGCCCGGCAGTCCGATCGGTAGTAATTACTGGCGTTCCTTGCGCCATCGCTTCGGTTATTACCAATCCAAAACCTTCAAACAGCGATGGAAAAATTAAAACATCGTGTTGTCGCATTACCTCAAGAATCTGGTTGTGCGGCAAACTGGGTATCCATCGGTGCATACCTAATGCCTTGTCTAAAGCCGGGCAATCGTTTATAGCCTTTTGCCCTACAACGGTTAATTCCACAAATTTACTCAAGGCATTTGCAGCCTCAAAAAGATAGGCTATGCCTTTTCTTTGTGACAGACCGCCCACAAACAATATTTTTAACCTACCGCCACTTTTAAACAAATACTCGCGGTGATCAGCAACCGGCGGAAAAGCGTAGGGCACAATTTCTACCGGCGCCAATTTGCCGGGAAAATCCTTTAATGTATTTGCAGTAAAAGTACTCGCCACAAAAATACGGTCTGAAAGCAGTAATTCATTATCTTTTCTGGTCAGTTTTTCTGCAGAATCGCCAAAACCTGTTAAAGTTGAAGCCCATTCAGGCCAACGTTCCTTTTCTGAACCCATAATTTGCCTGGCCGACCGCCAGTAACCGATGGGAAGATCGTACAAACACTGCAGGCCGAGCCTGCGGGCTTCCGAAAAAGAAAACAACGCACCATCTTCGTATGCATATACTGCCGAGGCGCCTTTTTTTTGTGCTTTTACCAGACCGGCAGCCACTTGCTTATCCAATTGCTGATAAACAGCATCAACACTGAATATACCGCTTTCATGTTTAATGAGTTGATGCAGGCCAGCCTTGCCCGACGCAATCCTTCCTAATTCGCGCAACGGTGATGTATTGGTAAAAGGTGCTAACCCGGGATCATAACGTCGGCGCTGAAACTCCGAAAAGAGCGAAAACGAACTCAATCTATCGAAAACATTTCCCGGAAATGTTGCAACAGTGGTTTCAAAAGCCGACAACATACCCTCGTTCAATAGTCCTTTTGCTGCAGCTCTTACAAATGCATTACCTGTAGGATGGGAGATAACTACCTTCATTAATTTTACTAAGATTAATATATTTATATTTTAGCCGAGTTAAGATAAGAAAAATAATATAAAGTTATTTGTACCCTTTTATGCATAACCGAAGTAAGTCGCTAAATTGACCAGAAAGTTGTATCCTTCGATCACGACCCTTTACCAGGATCAACACCGATGTTAACTCCAATAAATGCCTGAAAATTAGCAGCAATGGCCACACCAGGAAAACTGCAACCGGTTGGTATCTTTTAAAATATTTTAAACGCGCCCTGTGAAATTGTAATGCCCTTGATTTAGACCAGGACGAAACAGCACTCAAATTATCATGTATTACCTCATTGGTTTCTATTACACCCATGTGCCAGCCAGCATTCCGCAGCCTGCGTGCCCAGTCAATGTCGCAATCGGAAAAAGGAAAATTTGCAGCATCAAAACCACCTGAATCGTTCCAGGCTTCCATCTTAAGCAATAGCGGGCTGGTATAAACTACATCCACTTCACTGAATTTTATATCATCAATTTGATTTTCCCACTTATAAGATATAGCCTCCAACTGCCATTTATGAACAAGATTTTTACCCAACGCAAAATTTATTAAACGGGGGAATGGCATGCCCACCCCCGCCGGTGAACCGTTATGCTGACGAACTGTAAAACCACATGCACCAAGGTTTGCTTTGCTGCCCAGTATTTTTAAAGCCCGCAAAATTGGTTCCGGAGAAAAAATCTGATTATCTGTTTCGTAGAAAAGCAAATATTTTAAGGAAGGAAATTTCGCTATGGCAAATTCGGATGCCGTGTTTATTCCTGCTGAAAAAGACGTATCTGCTCCGGTCACAGGTGTAATTAGCTGATAGGGAATGGCTAAGCCGTTTGCGTGGTTATTAAGCCATTCAAGGCTGCCATCAGTTGAACCTGCGTCATATACAATTGCTTCCAATCGTCCCAAAAGCCCAGATTGTGGTAACCACGAGTCAATTACCCCCATACATTGCTTTAAAAGTTCAAAACGGTTAAATGAATTGATAATTATACCTATGTCAGGATTGTTCATGTGATTAAATTAGGTCTGATAAAAACTTTTTAGCTACCGTTGACAGTTGTATTTCATTTTTTGCAGCTCCCATTGTTTTTCTTAATGTAAGTATTTTCTCCAAATTGGGTTCAAGTACGATTACCGAACAAAGCTCAACAGCATTAAAACCTATTTCGTTCTCTTTAAAGCGTGGATGAACATTTGGGGCCGCAACCGGGACCTCATGCAATAAAAAAGCAGCTACTCCCCCACTCTTCCCCAGCGCATGCCTTGGTACCGGCGTAATACCTAACGAACAACTTTGCAAGGCTGCTGAAAGCTCATCGTTTTGTAAAAAACCTGTATAAACAATCGGAGCATCAAAAATGTCAAGTTTTTCTAATTGCCCGCCTGCTTCTTTCATTTTTGTTACCGCCCCCCCCACAAAAACAAGTTCAAGTTTTAAATTTCTGGCAGCAAGTTGTTTTTTTAATTCTATTAAAAAAGTTACTATCGAAGCACTTGAATCCACTTGATTAAAAAAACCTACCCGAAAGACTCCATCGTCTATTAATTTTTTCCTTACATCTGCAACATCAATGTTTGAAAATAAAGGGAGGCTCTTAACATCCCATCCATAAGTTCTCAAAACGGATTGGTACTCCGGCAGGTGTGAGTGGATGACATGTGGTTTCAGGCATTTTAAAATCCCTTTTGTGATAATAAACCGTTGTAGTTTTGAAATAATTGCGGTTCGAAGGTATTTGCCGGGTTCAATGCCAATCCACAGTTCATGAAACATCATATGCCATTT
Source organism: uncultured Mucilaginibacter sp. (assembly GCA_903927645.1). GTDB lineage: Bacteria > Bacteroidota > Bacteroidia > Sphingobacteriales > Sphingobacteriaceae > Mucilaginibacter. The sequence continues at coordinate 1,500 of CAIYNX010000230.1, read as the reverse complement.
GTAACCAGCCCCAAGACGAACCAGCCTGGAGCCGAGGCCGAACGGTAAACCCCTCGCATTGTAGGAATAGCTTACAAATTGTAAACTAAGCCATTCAGGATTTAACTGTATTAACCATTGCCTGGCCTGAACCATACGATTGGCAATAGGTAAACTTGCAGACAGTCGTAAAACCGGTATTTCAATTCCGTCAGAAAGCTGTTTACCCTGAAAATTCTCGTTAACTTTGTCGTCGTTAATTGAAATAATTGCCGAACCAAAACCGGTTTTTATAATTTCACCGGCTAATCGCCTTGCATAATCCCCAACGCCATTCCGACCAATTTCGAGCGAACCACAAATAAAAACAACTTTAGTTTTACCCACAATGTTTCAATTAAGTAATTATCGCGGCGTACTATTTTCCCTTAAAAACCTTAATCATACGTTTTACTACGTTTTTTACAAAATGGTTTTTTACAGTTTTAAGATAGAGTTCATGATTTTGCGCTTTAAGGGTGCGAAAATCGCTTTGTAGCTGAACTGCCTGGGCTTTTAATATTACATTCTCAAATTTTGCTGTATTCTCGATTTGATTTTTAAAAACTAATAAATTGCCATACTCATAATGAGGCAAAAATAAATCACTTGGATCCTTAACTGTTTCTAAATCAAAAAAAACAGGGATAGCTTCACTTGAATCCAATATCAGCCCTTGCTTATACCCCAAACCCTGCAGTGTGCGGATAATATCGTTCACCTTACTTGCATATTTTTCGCTCCATGCACCCTCACCACTTTGTTTAGTAGCGCCTCCGCCATATTCAAACTCAATAATTCTCGGTAATTCTGAAATATTAAGATCTGCAATTTGTTTAACTATTTCTAATTCTGAACCTTCAGTGTCAATTTTAAGGAACGTAATTAAATCGATTCCATATTTCTCAAGTAAAGTAGGTAAAAGTATTGCCTTTACTGTTTTTTGATACGAAGACTTTACTCCCCACCAGTCTTTATTAATTGAGGAGAGATCGGAATGTTTATTACAAAATAAGGTAAGCTCACCTTCTTGATCATAAATACACGCCTCTTCAAAATCGATTTTTCGTTCGCGCGAAAGATCGAGAAATGGTGGATATGGAACTGGGTCAACCGCTACACACTTAAGTCCGGCATCACTGTATTTGAGGCAATAAAAATTGTCGGTACCTACACCAATTTCAATTGCTGCCCCTTCCCTTGCAGGGTCGAATGTATCAGTTAACAATTCGATAATCGACTGACTTAATATTTCAGGAACCATCTAAAGCAGTTTATTTAATGATAATTTAAAATTTACTAGTTAATTCACTTGTACCGAAAATCGTTAATGCATTCACTAACAGTTCATCAATTACTTTAAAAACACACTTGTTTTTTAAATTTAAGTAGCCAATAGTGCAAACAGAACGATTTGTATATGGTGAAGCTTAATCAATAATACAGGAATTTAAAAGGCTAATATAATGCAAAATAAATATT
>CAIYNX010000229.1 GCA_903927645.1 uncultured Mucilaginibacter sp. | reverse complement strand
ATTTTTTACAGAAAGCATGACGGAATCTAGCGGTTTACCATGCATCGGAGGGGTAGGATCTTTGGCAAACATTGCCCAGATAGCTTTTACTTTATTTTGTTCGTTAGTATCTGATAAAAAACTGTCATTCATTTTTACTTGACCGTTATATGACAAATTCATAAAACTTGCCGGAAAATCAAGGAACGGGAATACACCTGGTCGATCCTTGATTTTGACTTTTGATAATAACGAATTGAGATCATATTGCTCATTATTTATAAAAGCCAAATTTGATTCTATGGGTTGATCTAACAAAAAGCTCAATCTCTGTGCAGGGGTTCTATTTTTATAATATGTTATAGCCCCGTCTGGCTTCAGGTTACCATATTTACTAAAAAATAAATCCTCAGTAACATCGACAATTAATTTTCCTTTAAATTTAAGGTCGTTTGCCAAATCAGTGAGACAAAGTCTTGGAGAGGAACCTGTCAATGACAATTGAACAGCATGATTATGCGTGAGCCTTTCCCATAAACTTATATCCAAATCGAACTTAATTCTGGATGAACCAATAAAAATGGTCGTTTTATCTGAAGGTTCATAAACCTGATCGCGGGTATTTGCCCAAAGTTCTGGGCTTTCATTGTAATCAGAAATAGCCCCCTTGTGCCTTAAATAAAGCTCCCATGATATGCAAAAGGCAATTACAAGCCCAAATGCAACCAGCATGGTTTTAAAAGTAAGATTTGTTTCCATAAACGTTTTTGATGTTTTTATAAGTAAAAAAAATGTTGTGATTAACTACTCTTAATTATTTTCTATAATGAAAATCGGATTTAACCTATTGGGATGAAAGTAAGCCTGGATCTTTTTTATTTTTTCCGTTTATCCAATTTCGTGTAGGTACTTCAATAAAACGGTAGGTTAATGATGCAATTAGTAAAATAATGGAAATAAAAATGATACTAAAAGTCCAAGCTGTAAGCATGTCAGGCGTTGGTGGTGGGCTAGCTTGAATTGTTTTACCTACTGGATGTAAATAAGTCATGATATTTCCTAGTGTATATAATAAAGGTTCATGGATGATGTATATAGAAAAAGACCAATCGCCCAGCCTTTGAAGTGGTTTTAGGTTAAATAGTTTATCAATATTTATACTGCCATAAGTACCTGAAAGCAATAAAAATGGAAATAAGGTAACGGTTACAAAGTCGGGTAGGTCAAAATGCATGCTGGTAAAAATTGCAAGCGTAATAAGTACTATTGTATAACCATTGCCAAGTATTTTTGCACCCCAGCCTATTTTATAACATTGGTACATGGCCATGCCCAAAATAAAGCCACATAAGCATCTAATAAATCCAAATTGATAGGCAACATTAATTGTTAAGGTTCCCGGTTGTATTTTTACAAATGGTATCTCGGGAGGGCTAGTTACCAACGGTACTAATAAATAAGTTATAGCCAAGTAACCTATAAAACAAAGTGCCACTACTATGATTATAGTAATTGGTTTTAGTTTTAAAAAGGGCTTAACCAAAAATGGAAATAGCATATAAGCCCACCATTCTGTGCTTATTGACCATGATGCATGGTTCCAAGTAAACCAATTATGTAAATTCATTGATTGTACTAAGAAAAGGTTGGTAAAAATAGAGAAGTTAGTATCAGCTACTTGTAGTACTGGTACTTTTGGTATTTGCAAAATACCTGATAATTTAAATAAAACTATAGTATATAACAAGGTTACCAGATGCATAGGATATACTCTTGCAAAACGGGCAATGGTAAATTTTTTATATTGATTGCCAGAAATTGTTTCTTTAAACCAAGTAGCATAAACATGGCACATAATAAATCCACTCAAAATAAAAAAGAAATCAACCATAAGGAACATTTTGGTCAATACCAAAGAGTCTGAATGTCTAATAAGGAGGCCCTGTCCCATTCCCATCATTAAGTCGATGTGAAAAATTACGATTAGCAATGCGGCAATTCCCCGCATGGGCGTTAGGTTTGTTAAATATTGTACTGTGTTTTTCATTGTAATAAAAGGGTTGAATTAAATAATCTATTGCTTAAAAATTTCTTAAATTTTACTTTTATATAATGGTTTTTATTTACTGGTTTATATCGATAGTTTATTGATTATCATAGTAATAGCTTATAACCATATTTTTATCATTCCAAATTTAATTATCTGAATATTAATTCATTACGTATAAACACAGTATTAAATAATGACGTATTTATACCTAAAATTTTGATGTGTTAATGTTTTGTAGTAATTAAAAAAAGCAAAATGTAAATGGGAAAAATGGATTATTAAACCCGCTAATGAACTTCTATTAAAAAGGTTCCGGAATAGGTTAAATAAGTGATAAAATGGGAGGTTTTGAGGTAATAATTATTGTTTTTCATCTTTATTTTGATTTATTATTTCAAAAATAACAGACTCAGAACACCTATTATATGTAAAAAAACGACATTATAATCGACTAAACTTTTTATCGGGGGCTTCAATATCTTCAACTAATAACATGGAAGGAGTAACTTCAGCAAATTGGTTAAAATCTTTCATTAGGTGCGAAAAATCATAATAACCACAGCTATAAGCAATATGTTGCCAGCTCATTTCAGTTTTTGCTTGTTTCAATTTAAACGCCCGGTCAAATCTCGCTATTCGGGCATAAAATTTAGGACTCATTCCCATTTGGTATATGAAGTTTCGTTCAAATTGCCTGGTGCTTAAACAGGCTTGATCTGCAAGCCAGCTCAATGATACAGATTGATCTGAATTTTTTAAATGGCTAATTGCCTTATCAATAGGTAAAATTTCAATTTTTAATTTACCTATTCGCTTTAAAAAATAGGCTTCAATTAAATCAATCATTTTGTTGTAATTGTTGGTTTCGGATAATTTGTTGTTTAAAACCTTCAATTCATAATCTGATAAAAATTCAGCATCTATTTCTATACCATTAAATTCCGTTATAGGCATTCTGCCCAATAATTTATACAATACGCCTGGTTGAAACCGAACTTGAATAATTAAATGATCTATACCAAATTGTATGTTTACACGGGTTGTTTGTTGACCAACAAAAACACTTGGCGCCGAAGCTCTACTTTCTTTAGTGCTATTGGTAATGGCAGTTACAGGGCTGCGAGGATAAAAAAATATTGATTGATCTGCGTCTGGAGGGATAGGCTTTATCCGATTTTCTATTGATACATGATTAAGTTTAACATGAATTAATAGATAATCCTTAATAAACGGTCGTAAAGCAGGTTGAGGTATGATGTTAGGCAAAAAAATCATAAACCTATTTATTTATATGTAATTGATTTACAAAACCTAATAATAGGATGGGGGTATTTTTCATATAAAAATCGTAGATTATTATATCATTTCCAAATATTAATTTTTAGAATTTAATAAATATGAAATAAATGCCATTACTTTTAATGGAAATTCGAATGGAGAAGATATTTCAGTTATTTTTAAAATTTGATAACTATTTCTTTTACTGAATAGCAGTTTCACTACAATTTACTGCGCAATAATGATAGTTTTAGGAATTTTTGGTGATTAAATTTGGTGTTTTCCTAGCAATTGTTCGCCTTCAATTTTTTTCTGCAGTTCCAAAATTGCACCAATTAAAGCCTCTGGGCGCGGGGGGCAACCTTGAACATATACATCAACCGGGATAATCCTATCAACCCCTTTTACTACATGGTAGCCGTGTTGCCAATACGGGCCGCCACAGTTGGAGCAGGAGCCCATTGATATCACATATTTAGGTTCGGGCATTTGCTCGTAAAGGCGTTTTATGCGCTCAGCCATTTTAAAGGTAACAGTACCTGCTATAATAATCACATCTGCCTGCCGGGCTGATGGTCGGGGGAAAACCCCATAACGGTCTAAGTCATAAGTTGATGCAAATGCGCCCATAAACTCAATTGCACAGCAGGCTATGCCAAAACTCAAGGGCCATAATGATGACAATCTCGACCAATTGAGCAGATCGTTCATTTTGGTGACAATAACACCCCCGTTTTCGCTCATTACATCATTATTCATTGGCAGGTTTTTTAAAAGCGGTTTTAAATTTTAGTTTTGGTGCGGTAGATAAAGGTTCAGCTATAACTACTTCTTTTTCAATCACCTCGGTCATTTTAGGAGCTTCCAAACTAAAGGGTTTCACTTTATAATTACTTTGCTCCAAGTTTAATTGCAGATACAGATTTTGTGGCACTTTAGCATCGGTTACCGGGATTACAGGGTTTGGTTTTATCCAATCCAAATCACCTTTTACCCAAACATAGGCCAATCCAAGTATCAGTATTCCCAAAAAAATAAACATTTCTATCAGTGCAAACCATCCCCATCTATGATCCTGGGCAATTAAATTATGGTTGCCAAATACTACAGCCCATGGTAATATAAACACCATCTCTACATCAAACAACAAAAAAATGAGTGCTATTACATAAAAGCGAGAATTAAAAGGTAACCAGGCATTACCGGTAGGCTCTTCGCCGCATTCGTACGAAGTCAGTTTTTCGGGATTTGGATGATGGGGCGCTACTAACTTATTGATAGCGAACGCGAAACCAACCATTACAATTCCGATAATTAAAAAGATGAATATCTTTCCAAATTCTGATATTTGCGACACTTCGTCCATGGCAACAAAATTAACAAAACATTCACACTTCGACGCAATAATTATTGGAGGGGGTGCCTGCGGACTGATGTGTGCTGTTCAAGCCGGATTTTTAGGCAAACGTACCCTCATTATCGAAAAAAACGAACAAGCAGGAGCAAAAATATTGATAAGTGGAGGAGGGCGTTGTAATTATACAAACCTGTATACCACCAACCAGCAATTTATTTCGGAAAACGAACACTTCTGTAAATCAACACTTTCGCAATGGACGGTGGATGATACTATTTCGTTTTTTGAGACTTATGGCATTATTGGCAAAGAAAAAACGCTGGGTCAATTATTTCCGATAACGGATAAGGCAAAGGATATTGTGAATGTGTTTTTAAACTTAATTAATGACTTGCAGCAGGAAATTATTTATGAAGCTGAAGTAACAGCAGTGGAGCAGGTGGAAGGTAGCTATAAAATAAGTTATAATAAATCGGATCAAATCATTGAATTGTTTACCCCAAAGGTAGTAATTGCTGCTGGTGGTTTGCCTATCCCCAAAATGGGTGCTACCGATTTTGGCTTAAGGGTTGCACGTAAATTTAACCTTGCAATTAGTCCCACAGCTCCGGCATTGGTACCACTTACCATTACCGGGAAAGATCAGCCCTGGTTCGAGAAATTATCGGGCAATAGTCTTTTTTGCAGGGTTTGGAACGAGCGAGCCAGTTTTGATGAGAATATATTATTTACCCATTGGGGATTAAGTGGCCCGGCTATTTTGCAAATATCAACCTATTGGAAGCCGGGTGAATACATATATATCGACTTACTCCCCGGTCAAAACATCAACCAATTATTGCAAACCGAAAAAGTGAAGAATGGCAAAAAAATGCTCATAGCTTATTTAGCAACCTTATTTACTCGTAAATTTGCAGAGGCTTTAAGTGATTATTTGCCGGTTGATAAAAACTTAGCATCCCTAAATAAAGTTGACCTTGAAAATATTGAAGACCTGATACACCATTTTTCCATAAAACCAGCAGGCGATAAAGGCTATGATAAGGCCGAAGTTATGCGAGGTGGAGTGAGCACCTATGAACTATCATCAAAAACGTTAGAGACTTTAAAATACCAAGGCTTATTTTTTGGTGGCGAATGTATTGATGTTACAGGTTGGCTGGGAGGTTATAACTTTCAATGGGCTTGGGCTTGCGGATACGTGATCGCTCAGGGAATTTAAAGCTGTACGGTATTAGGTATTTAGTTATAGGACGGATCTTCGGGGAAGTTAACGATATGAGCAAATCTTTTTCCTAAATTAACAACCTCGTTACGCCATAGGAAGCCTTCATTTTCATTAAATATGGCTTTTTTGTTTAGTTTATTGGTAACCAACCAACTATCTTCATTAATTTCATTATCCAACTGCCTTGGATCCCAACCAGAATATCCTGAAAAAAATTTAATCTCATTTCTTTTTATGGTATAGGAGTTTATCAATTCCTTAACAGCATTCAAATCGCCACCCCAAAAAACTCCTTTCGTTACCTCTATTCCACCATTCACTTTTTCCGGACAACAATGAATAAAGTGTAAGGTATCATTTTCAACTGGTCCGCCAATAAAAACCGGGATTTCTGAATAAGGTACATCAGGCAATAATTCACCAAGCGAAAATCCACTTAAATGGTTCAAAATAAAGCCCATAGTACCTGCTTCTGCATATTCAGTTACTAAAATAACCGCCCGCTTAAAAGGATCAGGCATAAATGGTTCGGCTATTAAACCGCATCCGGTACTTAAAGGTATGTTATTAAGCATGGCTAAAATTTTCGTTTAATATACAAATTTCAGCTATTATTAAAATCAAAACAATAAATATTATAGCAGGCAATTAATAACATTAAAACCCATTGCTAACCTCGATTTTAAAAAAAGGTATTAGTATAAAACTAATTTAAAGCCTTTATACCGCTTAAAATTAAAATTCCAATCTATCTAGTTATCTTGCGGTGAAAGTTTTTTATAAGGGAATTTAAACGGTAATTAAACGGTTTTAAAATGGTCTCCTCTCTCAAAATTAAAGTGCAACCTTAAACCCGGCGCCAAAAAATCTTCTATTATCTGTAATGGTCGAACTATTATTTTGTAAAACATTCCTTCCATTCAAATATACTTCCGCGTATTTAAGTTTTGATATTTTAATTTGCTCGCCCACATAAAGGTTTTGAAGTGAGAATGAATTGTTGTTTAAAGGGGTAGAACGAATAGTTGAAGTTGGATCCATGTTATATAAGTTGTAATATCTGTCTCCAATTTGATATAAAAGGTCAATCCCTGCAAAAAAAGTTTCGTAATTAAACCTGTTGGTAAAACCACCACTCCAACGATAGCCTTTTTTTAAATCGTTTGCATAATAACTATCAGAAAAATTAAAACTTTGTCTTATATAATCATAAGATTTTATTTGTAATTCCGACTCGGAGGCGTTTAAACCCATTTTCCAGTTTATTCCTTTTACGAGCAAGGTATAATTTATTCCAATACGGTTTGTTATTACATTATCGTCAAAATAATATGGATCTTTATTATTACTATATCCATATGAGCCATAATCATAACTAAGAATAAAACCGAAAGTTTTATAATAACGATTTTCAAAACTGTAATTTATTGTCAAGTCTTTAATTAAATCTAATATTCCACCAATTTGAAAACTATTATAAGAGCCATAAGGTTCCGTTTGCGCATTATTAATATTATTCTTTAAGCCATCTTTATTGCCAAATTGTATCGCGTTATTTATAGGTAATTCGCTTGCGGAATTAAAATCTGTTAAGGTTGAATAACTATCCGCCAAAAGCTGACTTTGCTTTGAAAAAGAACCATAAATATTTAAATTACTGCTTTTAAAACCTAAAAATTTACCTGCATTAAAACTTGTAGAAATAAATGGGAAAATTCGATCAATTTTATAATTTGCATTAAAGTCCTTATCAGAATTTAGTAGGTCAACAAAGCCTATTTGTAAATTGACTATACCTTTACTATAAATATTTAAAGTTGGAGTTATAAAATATAATTTATAATCAATTGCAAAACCGCCATTATTTGTTTGATTATTACTTTGGTTATAAT
>CAIYNX010000228.1 GCA_903927645.1 uncultured Mucilaginibacter sp. | reverse complement strand
CCATGATTACTGCAACCGCTTTTTGGCTAATTCTTTCGAATATCGATCATTCAAAGCAGGAGAGGGGTGCACCAAAATAAAAACCGCGGTTCCTTTTTCGCGAGCCAATGGGTTTGTTACTTCACCAACTTTGCTATAGCTTTCAAGCGCGGTTTTAAAGGACTCAATATTGCCTCCGCCTTTGTCATCTACATAAATAATATATTGGCCGTCCAACCTATCTGGTGCCCATAAGGTAAAACTACTATTGAGGGAAATTACCTCCGGGTAATGGAAAACTTTACTGTATTGATGTACCGCACCAGCTTCACCATAATTATCGGCATATATTTGGGTATGCTTTTGTTGTTCGGGGCTTAAACTGTTCCAGGCTTTCGAAACTAGGTTACCCATATCATCCCAACCAAACATATCGGCATAATCTTGTGTAGTGGCATGTGTTTTTTGGTCTTCCCAGGTGGTAGCAAATTTTAAAAATGGCAGGTTTTTACTGGTAAATTCAAAAACGGATAAGGTTTTATTTAAGGGTAAAATAGGCAATACCAATGGGAGTAAAATTAAATTAGGGAGAGTAAAAAAAGCTAAAACTGCACCACGCAAATAATTATTGCTTGTTTTTAGCCAACGTTCAAACGCAACCCCTCCTGCGGCAAAAAGCATCGGGAATGCACCAAACAGGTAATAGGGTTTACCATTCATTACCAAATAAAAGGCAAAAATCACTATAAAGGAATAAGCCATAAACTGGAATTTATGTAACCTGATGGAGAACAGTAAAAAGATAAAACCTGCTAACCATACAAACAGCGCAATGCCGTTTACGGTTAACTCCTGCATTATGAAATCTACTGGCTTTAAATAGTCGAGTTGTTGTTCTTTGAGCATTTTCATGTGGGTAGCCACCGGCAAGTGGTGACTAAGCTGCCAAAGCAAGTTTGGGAGAAAAATAATGAATGCCAAAAATGTTGCACCAATTACATGCTTACAAAGAAGCAGCTTTCGTTGTTTGCTTATTAAAATACCAAATAATATAGCAAAGGTGAAAAAGCACATGGTATATTTAGTAAGCAAACCAACACCTACAACCATGCCCGCAAAGTATAAATACTTTAAGGAGGCGGTATTGCTGTATTTGGTAATGAGCCATACCAATAATACCCACCAAAGCTGATCAAATACCACTGGCTGAAACAGATAATCACTCGCAGCAAATGCGGGGGCAAATATTAAAGACAAACAAGCAAGCGCGATAGCGAATTTTTTTCCACCCAATTCAACCGTAATCTGGCCTGTAAGCCATACAATTAATCCGCCGCAAATGGTTGGAAAAATACGGGCTGCAGCAACTGAATTACCAAATAAAGTAATGCCTATTTTAGCAATTAGGGCTATGAATGGTGGAACTTCTTTATATCCCCAAGCCAAATGGTCGGCCAGTACAAGGTGTAATAACTCGTCACGGTGAAAACCAAAATGTGAAATTGCCAATAAGTTTAAACCTACCTTGATACCCACAAAAATGAGTATAAAGCTGGAATAGGTTGATTTCCGATTTTGATATGGCATTTTTTTATATTGGTTACGGGTAAAAGTATAAAAATTAGCTAAATACCGAAATAGGCAAAATAAATAGTTTTCTATTTAAACTAAATATTGGCAATTACCCATTATTACCTATATCCGCTTAATATCGGCACCTAAGCCAATCAAACGTTTATCAATATGTTGGTAGCCGCGTTCAATTTGCTCAATATTATAAATAGTTGATTTACCACTGGCTGATAATGCTGCAATTAATAATGAAACGCCAGCCCGAATATCGGGAGAGGTCATTGAAATTCCTCTTAATTTAACTTGATTATCAAGGCCAATTACAGTTGCCCTATGCGGGTCGCATAAAATAATCTGAGCACCCATATCCAATAACTTATCCACAAAAAATAAGCGGCTTTCAAACATCTTTTGATGAATTAAAACGGAGCCTTTGGCCTGTATGGCAACTACTAAACAAATACTCAACAAATCGGGAGTAAAGCCAGGCCAGGGGGCATCGGCAATGGTCATGATGGAACCATCTATAAAAGTCTCTATCTCGTAATGCTTTTGAGCCGGGATATAAATATCGTCACCTCTAAGTTCTAACTTTATACCCAATCGCCTAAAAACATCCGGGATCATGCCTAATTCCTGATAATGTACATCTTTAATCGTAATTTCAGATCCTGTCATGGCAGCTAACCCAATGAAGGAACCAATCTCGATCATATCTGGCAGTAGGCGATGTTCGGTTCCATGTAGTTTGGTTACGCCTTCAATGTTTAATAAATTTGACCCTATGCCTGTAATTTTTGCGCCCATACGGTTCAACATTTTACAAAGTTGTTGCAAGTATGGTTCGCAAGCCGCATTGTAAATGGTTGTAATGCCCTTAGCCAATACGGCTGCCATCACTATATTGGCGGTGCCGGTTACCGAGGCCTCGTCTAATAAAATATAAGTACCTTGAAGGTTGGATGCATCAACATTAAAAAAACCATTTTGTGGGTTATAATTAAACTTGGCACCCAATTTTTCAAAGCCTAAAAAATGTGTATCAAGTCTTCTGCGTCCAATTTTATCGCCCCCGGGTTTAGGTATAGAAGCTTTGCCAAAACGTGCCAACAAAGGTCCTACTATCATGATGGAGCCTCGTAAGCCACCACCTTTTTCTTTAAATGCATCAGAAAGGAAAAAATCCAAATCGATGTTTTTTGCTTCAAAAGTATACGTATCTGGTGCAATTCTCTCAACTTTTACACCCATATCTCCTAATAATTCAATAAGCTTATTTACATCTTTTATATCTGGTAAATTGCTGATGGTTATTTTTTCCTCAGTGAGTAAAACTGCTGATAATATTTGTAAAGCTTCGTTTTTTGCACCTTGTGGGATAATTTCGCCTTTAAGCGGTTTACCGCCAATAATTTCGAAAGCATTATTCATAAAATTGATGATAATTTGGGTATTCTTCTTTATAATTGGAATTAGATATTGCTAAATCATGCTAAGGCTATCTTAAATAATTAAATATTTATGAGTCAAGCCCAGTTTTTAAACAACTAGTTTACAAAATTAATATTTCTTTGCTCCTCCGTTGTTTCTATTTCTGTTTTGATTGTTATTTCGCGGATTGTTATTTGATCTGCCTCCGCTTCCACCTCCACCACGATTGTTTTGATTGTTATTGGTACGGCCACCACTACCACCCCTGTTATTTTGGTTGTTGTTATTTGGCCTGTATTCAATTCGGTTAAGGTTGATGTTTTCTTCCAATTTTAATTTTCCGCCCGAAATATTGTATAAATCGCTCAATATGCTTTCGTCAGTTACCGAGTCTTTGTTCCATTGTACATAGGCCATTTTCATAAAGTTGGCTATCGCCTGTACCATATGGCGTTGACGGTCGGCATCTTCAATGCTTTTTGCTTTTTCAATCATCATCTCTATGGTTTTCCCATAGTGTTTGTATTTAATACGCTGATGCGGGTACTTTAAGGGCTCAGGCTTTAAATGTATTGCCTCCGGCGATGGTTTAGGATAGGGTGAATCTACATCAATTTGAAAATCAGAAATGATGTGTAAATGATCCCATAGTTTATGCTTAAAGTCGGCTACATCTCTTAAATGGGGGTTTAAAAATCCCATCAAGTCTATCACCACTTGTGCATATCGGTTACGTTCTTCTTTGGTTGGCAATGCTACAATGTATTTAACCATATTTTGCACATTACGGCCATATTCAGACAGGATCAATTTGCTCCTGGTTGAATTATAATCAAAATTTTCAGACATATTTTATGAATGCTGTTATGTTTTTTAGTTGATGAAATGTTAAAATCAGCCAGACATTTTTACCTTAAAAAAATAGATAAACTGAGGCCAAAGTTGAATATGATTTGGAAAGGAATGAAACAAATATAAGGTATTTGATTGATTAAGCAAATAAAATAGAAGGCATAAAAATGGTTTTTCTCTTTTTTCATTATTAAAATATATTTTAACTATTTAACTCCTTTATTTTTAGTTCTCCTCATTATTGAATCTACTGATTTGATATTTGCCCTTGATTCCATCCCAGCAGTACTTTCCTTAACTCGCAATTCATTTGTAGCGTATACCTCTAATATTTTTGCTATTTTAGGATTG
>CAIYNX010000227.1 GCA_903927645.1 uncultured Mucilaginibacter sp. | reverse complement strand
TTATAATGTACTGTGATTTTAATTTATGAATCTTACACACTAAGATTTTGATTATTTATACTTCAAAATAAAATTATAAAGTTATGGGCCTTCTGTTCTTGAGGAAAAACTATTCAATTATTTTTTTTAATCCATTAAAAATATGCAACCAGTTTTGCTCATGTTGTTTCATATCATCCTCTTCTTTTAAACCGGTTTGGGTAATAACTAAAGTAGTCGACTCATTATTTTCAATAATTTGATAGGATATTTCCGCATAATTTTCAAGTATATCCTCGGTACCTGACATGCTACTCCAATAAGTGTACCTTAAAAATTTAAACGGTTCTATTTCAAGAATTGTACCTTTATCTTCATAGGTTATCCCATCCCAATCTCCACTAAAAGTTATTGGACTTCCTACTGTAAAATCCGACTTCAAATTTGTTCCAAAAAAATATTCTTTTACAATTTCCGGATTTGTTAAACCATCCCAAACTTTTTCAGCCTTAGCTGTAAATGTAATTTCAGTTATTAGTTTTAATTTTTCCATTCTATATTTTTATTTACGGCAACATTGCGTGATTAATTATGTTAAAGTCATGTTCGTTTATTTCAAAAAAGCCAAACCTAAAGGGATATCCCCATGATTTTTTATTTTTTATGAATTCCAAATTGTTTATTAAAGTAGTAATTGGTGCTTCGTTACAAGTAATATATTCAATTTTTCGACGAAATGGCGCAAAATTTTCGCTCATTTTATGTTGGAAAATTGAATCATCTGCTATTTTTCCAATTGCCGTGAAAGCCTTGCATGGCTCATTCCCAACAAAAGTTTGTGATGGCGAATAGCATAATATCCAATCATTTATATTCAATCGCTTAAGTGGGCCTGGTTTTCCATGGTTTGCTTGAATAAAGCCACCTTCAATGCCTCGTTTAATATGGTCTTTTGATACCACAACAACCCAATATCTTGGAATTCTATCTGTATTCATTTGCCTGATTATTGTTTTGTCTGATTAAATTTTAAACCAAAACATCATTAAAAAAATCACCAATAAGTGTAAGGAAACAATAATTGGAGCCATTATCTCTTTTTTACTGTCATTAACTTTTATATGAGTATAAATTGCGCCTGCTAATATTATAAAAAAAACACCCAAGCCATAATATCTGGTTTGGCTGAAAAGTAAGCAGGCACACGCAAAAATTTCGGCAGTACCAAGTAGGCGCATAAACCAAATGGGATAACCGAACCTTTTAAATTGCTCAATTTTTTGCTTTTGGGCTACTAACTTTTGATAACCAAAAATAAACCCGGGTACTGCGAAGGCTATCAGTAGTACCCAAAATACAATTGTTTTAATTTCCATTTTAATGTTTTTTATTGTTTGCACAAATTAAAAACCAATGGATGTCAGCCTTATGTCAGCAGGGAAGGGGAAATAATAGAATTTTTTTTAGCCATTATTGAAATAAGCCCAGAAACACGGTCTTTTAGTTTTTGGGGAGAAATAATTTCTGCTTTATCTCCAAACATCAAAAACCAACGCGCAAAACTTTCTAATGAGCTTGTTAGAAAAGTCATTTCAACTTTATCTTCAATAAATTTTTCTGATACAAACCCGCTATAATATTTCTGGTATTCCAAATGGGTGTATATTTCCTTTTCTACCAGTATCTTTATTAAATCAAGTGCTTGTTCATTAGCAGTTTGATTGAGGTAATTTTGGAGCGTTGGGTGCTTGCTGGTATAAATAATATCTGTTACCAAAACCTTATTTATGCGATCTACCCTAAAATCGCGGTAATCATTACGCATTTTGCAAAAAGCTATAAGGTGCCAATAACTTTCCTTAAAAAATATGCCAATAGGTTCAATTTCCCTTTTGGTATTTTGTTGATTATGATTTGCAAAATAGTCAATAGTCAACACCCTTTTCTTTGCTATACCATCCAATAGTAATTGTAAATGGTCTTTATTATTTATCCGTAATTGATTGGTAGTTTTTAAAACAGCAATACTACCATCAATTTCTTCCAAAAGTGTTTTGTCGGCAGTTTTTAAAATTGCTTTGATTTTATACAGTGCTGATTTATAACCTTTTGATGTGGAAATATCAGTTAAATTTTCAACAATTTTTTCAGCAGTTAAAAATGAAGTAGCTTCTTCGCGGGTAAACATTACCGGAGGTAATTTGTAACCATCCATAATAGAATAACCAATTCCTGCTTCTCCAATAATAGGTATTCCGGCTTCTTCCAATGTTTTTATATCCCTGTAAACGGTTCGTAAACTTATGTTAAATCGTTGGGCAATTTCAATAGCCCTTACCACCCTTCGAGATTGAAGATGGATTAGTATAGCCGATACACGGTCGATGCGATTCATATAAATCAAAAATCAATAAAAAATTTATTATTATATATACATCAATATTAATGCTCGATTTTTTTTTCTGCTATTTGTATTCAGAAAATAAAATTTATTGAAAATAACCAAGGTTAATTTTAACTTAGTAGCTATGTATAATCGACGTAAATTTTTAAAAACAACATCAACTGTAGCGGGTTTAGTTGCAATTGCCCCAAGAACATTTTCAAAATCATTTTTAAATAAAAATAATACGGGCTTCCCGATTGTTATTTCGACATGGGATTTTGGTGTGGCAGCCAATAAAGAGGCTTGGAAAATTCTTGGAACAGGGGGAAGGGCATTGGATGCTGTTGAAGCCGGAGCAAGGATACCTGAGGCCGATTTAAATAATCATTCTGTAGGAAAGGCGGGTTATCCCGACCGTGACGGGCATGTTACTTTAGATGCGTGCATTATGGACGAATTTGGTAATTGTGGGGGTGTTGCCGGTATGGAATATATTGCACATCCAATCTCAGTTGCTCGGTTGGTAATGGAAAAAACTCCTCATGTTTTATTGGTAGGTGAAGGAGCTACACAATTTGCAGTTGAGCAGGGATTTAAAAAAGAAACTCTACTTACCGATGAATCAAAAAAAGCATGGGAAAAATGGCTAGTTACCGCTAAATATTCGCCTGTGATTAATTTTGAAAACAAACAAAGTAAGCCTGGCGATAAATATAACCATGATACAATTGGCATGTTGGCCATTGATGCGAAAGGTAATATTTCTGGTGCTTGTACAACCAGCGGAATGGCTTTTAAATTACATGGAAGGGTAGGTGATAGTCCAATAATTGGTGCTGGTTTATATGTTGATAATGAAGTAGGTGGTGCTACCTCTACAGGAGTAGGTGAAGAAGTAATTAGAAATGTTGGAAGTTTTTTAGTTGTTGAATTAATGCGTCAAGGATACTCGCCTGATGCAGCCTGTAAAGAAGCTGTGAACCGTATTATCAAAAAGAAACCTGAAACTGCTAAACAAATTCAAGTTGGTTTTTTAGCAATCAATAAAAAAGGGGAGTATGGTTCATACGCTATTCAACCCGGGTTTTCGTTTGCTGTTTGTAACCAGGAAAAACAAGATTTATTGGTTTCTGGCAAAAGTTATTATTGATACACAGGTTTGATGGCAAGAAATGAAAAATAAGGTACAAATTGAGATCTGTGCCAATTCGGTGAATTCTGCATTAGCTGCCCAAAAGGGTGGTGCTTCAAGGGTTGAACTATGCCAAAATTTAAAAGAAGGTGGAACTACACCTTCTTTAGGAGAAATTTTTACAGCAAGAAAGCTGCTTGAAATTGATTTGTATGTTCTTATACGACCTCGAGGTGGTGATTTTCTATACAACGATTTGGAATTTGAAATAATGAAAAAGGATGTGGAACAATGCATTAATTTGGGTTGTAATGGAATTGTTATTGGAATTTTAAATAAGGATGGAAGTGTAGATATGAATCGCAATCGTATGCTAATTGATATGGCATGCAAAGCTGGATTGGGTGTTACCTTTCATCGTGCGTTTGATATGTGTGATGACCTTAATGCAGCTTTGGAAGATGTAATTGAATTAGGATGTGAACGAATTTTAACTTCGGGAGGTATGCCAAAGGCTTATTTAGGGTTAATTAACATAAAGGGTTTAATAGAAAAAGCCAATAATAGGGTTATTATTATGCCCGGAAGTGGTGTTAATGAGGAAAACGTAAAAGAAATTGTTGACTTTTCAGGAGCGAGAGAAATACATTTATCAGCCAGAACTAAAGTAAACAGTAAAATGATATATATGAATTCTTTGCTTAATATGGGTGGCGAGCTTGGTGAAGAATATACGATAGATGTTACCGATTCTGAAAGAGTTTTACGTGTTTATAATATTTTAAACTCATAATTGAAAAGTAATAATTTTTAAAGAATTAAAAACATTGCTGATTATTATTGTTTAAAATGGCATACCTATTCCAAAATTTAATTGCATAAAGTTATAAGTATCACCACTGTTAGTAGCTTTGTAATTATTTTTAAAGGCACCCGCTCTAAATAACTCATCATAGTGGTTGATCAATACCCACTGGTTGGTGCCAATAAATTGAGGATCCTTAAATTTAAATGCTGCATCCAATCTAAAAACAAAATAATTTAAATCTAACCTTAAGCCGGTTCCAATATCCATTGCTGATGATTGTAATATACTATTTAATTTCAAAGCAGCATTTGGTTGGTTTACTTGGTCATCTAAGCGCCAAACATTTCCTAGGTCGGTAAAAAATGCTCCTCTTAATTTAGTGCCAAAAAAGTTATTAGCAATTTTATATCTATACTCAATATTTGATACGATTTTAATCTCACCATATTGATCTAAATATTTTAAACTTGATCTTAATTTATCATTATCAGTACCTGTTCCATAATAGGTTGCACGGTTAAATTGGCCTGGTCCTAATGTTCTAGGAAGCCATGCCCGCATGTCATTTGATCCACCAACATAAAATTCCTTTTCAAAAATCCAACTTTTGGTATTACTATTTGCGAAGGGAACTCCAATTCCAGTATTTAATCTGAATATAAATTGTTTCTCTTCACCAACGTTTTTATATATCCTAAAATCAATTTCTCCCTTAACATATTGTGCAAATGTTCGTCCGGCAAAAGTTCGTTCTCCAACAGAATCCTTTACTGTATTAAATAGTCTGCTCAATAAATAAAGTGTATTTCCCCCTACATCAATATTGCCTTGAAAATAGGTAAAATTTGAATAACTATTTAATTTATTAGCGTGGTACCTAAAAGTATAGGCGCTACCTGATGTAAAAAGTGTTCGTCCTATCAAAAAGCTGTATGCATATAAGTTCGCATTATTGAGCTCTCTTTTGGCTTGGTCACTAATAACACCTTTTGAAAATTCAAAATCTATAGGTGTTAAAATATGCAATTTATCAGCAGTTTCCGCAAAATCGTAAGTAATTGAAGTGCTATAACTGGATCTTTGAACTAAATCTCGTTGATAATATAATTGGTAATTTGTTGAAAATGTGGTATGAGGTACCCCATATTTACCCAATATCGGAAAATTAAATGGAGTGATGATAAAGGGATAAATCAAATTGCCACCTAATCGCAAACTTTGATTTTCAATTCCTGTTGGATTAGCTGTAAGTGTATTCCTATCATATAAAACGCTCCAGTCTGTTTTTATTTGTAAAATGGCAGCCCTTTTAAACAAATTTCGCTCAGTGAATGTGTTCCCTATATTATATCCATACTTGCCTCCATTAACCAATAATCCACCTTCAATACGATCGGTCATTTGCTTTAGTGGTATAATATCAATTCTTGTATTTAGTCTATTACTCCCATCCTTCAAAGTATCATAAATTGGGTTTGGAACATTTCTAAAAACATTTAAACCTGAAAGGCGTGAGGTAGTAAGTGTTTGTTTATCAATATCATAAATCTGCCCTTTTTTTTGAAATACATAATTGATGACTGTTTTGGGTCTGAATTTTTTAGAATAGTCAATGTACCGAAATTGCGAATCAATTATTGTAGTATCAGCATTACCAAAAGTTTCACCAGCGCTATTTGCTATAGTAATTGTTGTATTATTGATGGTATAAATTTTATGTGCTAAACTCCCTACCGGATTATCTATAGTTATTTTAAGGTCAACAACACTACTATTGAAGGTTGAGTCATAATTATAATTTATATATTGTCGATAAAAATCATAATAACCATTCCGTTTCATTATCATATAAAATTCATCCCTGTCATAAGCCAAACTGTCGGTATCAAACCTACCGCCTGGTTCTATATGCGAAAATCTGGGCCTATTTACATGATATAAATTGGCAACATTTTTATCAGGTATACTATCCTGAATTTTCCGAATTCTGAACATTGGTCCTTCAGCAGCTGTAAATATTATTTGAGCTTTTTTACGTTTTATTTTTATCGTATTGGAAACCTTTGCCTTAATATATCCTTTATTTTTTAAAAATCTTTCAATTTGAATTCTTGAAAATTCTACCAATGTACTGTCTAAAATTGATGGAGAATCAACAAACGACTTTTCATTGCTTCTTTTATTGAAAATATTATAAATCTGTATACTAAACCAACTACTTGGTTGTTGTTCTTTGTCAACAAAATTTGATGCGGCCTCGGCAAATTCTTTATCCACACCATTAATAGTTACCTTTCTTACCAAGGCTTCATTATCATTGAGCCTTCGCGTTAAACTACAAGCTTGAATGAAAATCATAATTAAAAAACCTAATATTGTAAGTCGATAGCTTAATCGTATTTTATTATATGCTTTCAAAATCTCAAATTAGTTTACTAAAATCTTTAAAAAATAAAAATGAGCGAATTTTAAATGGCTTATTTTTGGTTGAAGGCTATAAATCAGTTTATGAATTTTTAAATTCCCCATTTGAAATAGAAGCTATTTATTACACTACATCATTTGTTTCAAATGTGCTGAATTTATCCCAAAAAATAAACTTATTTGAAATTTCAGATAATGAAATGGAAAAAATAAGTAGTTTAAAAACTCCACAACCAATACTCGCTTTGGTTAAAAAACCAACATTAACTCCACTTTTAAACATCCAATTAAAAAAAATGTTCACTTTAATATTGGATGGTATTCAAGATCCGGGAAATATGGGAACCATTATTCGAATTGCAGATTGGTTTGGAATTAAAAATATCATTTGTTCATTTGATACCGTTGATGTTTATAATCCAAAAGTAGTTCAGGCTAGTATGGGTTCGCTTTCGCGGATTAATGTTTATTATGATGATATTGTTGATTTTTTAGGTAAAACAGAGTTGCCAATTTTTGGTGCTTTATTAAAGGGCGAAAATATTTACCAAACAAACTTTGGGTACGAGGGGCTTATTGTTATGGGTAATGAGGGGAGTGGAATGCGGGCTTCAATTGAAGCGCTGATAACGAGTCCTATCACCATTCCAAAGGTGGGTAGCGCCGAATCATTAAATGTTGGCATCGCAACAGCTATTTTTTGTTCAGAAATTACTAGAAAATCATTTAATTAAATTGTAAGCCAATAAATATTTTACTATTTTTGCACACTTTATAAGGGTCGGGTGGCCGAGTGGCTAGGCAGAGGTCTGCAAAACCTTTTACAGCGGTTCGAATCCGCTCCCGACCTCAGCGTAATTAAAAACATTTAAACTAATAAATCATGGGCGTTACCCGTTTAAAAAGAAAAGATAGAAAAAATAAAACTGTTTCTAGGTTAGAAGTTCAGTTTTTAAAATTAGCCACCAACCTTGAATTAGGTAGCCGTAGTGCAGAGCCAAAACATAGTCAAATTGCTTTAAACAATGCGGCTTTGGCCAAAGCTAGTTCAGCAAAATAATAAAATTATTTTACTCATTAAGTGCTTTTAGCTTAAAGCTTTCTTTGCCAAATATTTTCTAAATCCAGTAGAATTATTTCTATTGGATTTTTTGATTTAAGGTATTAGGTAAATTTTAGATTTATGATAGTGTTTTTATCACTTAAAGATCATTATCAATTTTTAAATCTATCGTCTTATTTTACAACTGACTTTTTCATTACTAAAGCCGATTGAGGGCAAATGTATCTAAACTCATTTGATTGCTGAACTTCAATTGGAACTTCTGTTCTTGCTATTTCATTGAAACCCTTTTTATTAAAATATGTAGATGCTGTTTCTGTAAGTAAAAATAGTGCAATTACCTCATGCTTAATCGCTTGGTCCTCGATGTTTAAAATTAGTCTTCCAGCTAAGCCTTGATTTCGGCTGTCGTTTTTTACCACCAACGATCGGATTAAAGCGTATTTTCCATATATCTCCATACCAACAGCTGCATAAACTATATTGTTTTCAAAGGCTATTAGAAAATTTTCTAAATCATCATTAATTCCATCAATTGGAAGGTTTTCGCTTTTTAATAATTCTATTATGTTTAATTTGAATCCCTTCGCCTGTATTATTTCCATGCTATTTTTTAAAAAAAATATACACCAAAATATAAAAAATTTAATATTCAAGGTATATTTATTTAGTATGGCAAAGCTATTTTTAAATTAATTTTTAATCCTTTTAAAATTTTTCCAAATCCTAATCGTCTTTATTTTTAATAAATATACCATCGTTTAAGAATAATAATAAGTTGGGTATTTGATATTGGAGGTAACAATATGATAAATTTTATACTTT
>CAIYNX010000226.1 GCA_903927645.1 uncultured Mucilaginibacter sp. | reverse complement strand
GAAAGCGAAGTAATACAGCTAAAACATTTAATATAGTTATAGTAACAAGTGGCTGCAAAAAACGTTTTGCCAATAAAGCATTACTTTTTTGAAGCCAATTACTATATTGCCCCCATATATCCAATACAATAAACAGATGAAAAAAGTCCTTATATTCCTGATGCTGGTTTTGCCGGCAATAACCTTTGCCCAACATAAAAAAGGCTTTGCAAGCAGTTATGATTTGGTTGTAGGTACTTATACCACGGGCAGTAGTAAGGGAATATATGTGTATAGGTTTTATCCCGAATCAGGGCGCTTGGCTTTTTTAAATGAAATTGATGATGTGGCTAACCCAAGTTACCTTTGTATAGCGCCCGATAAAAAGTTTGTTTACGCTGTAAACGAAACAGGTAAAAATGGCGAAGTAAGCGCATTTAGCTTTGAACCTAAACAAGGCAAATTGGTTTTTATCAATAAGCAATCATCGGGCGGGGCCGATCCATGCTATATTGCTATTGATAAGGATAAAAAAAATCTGTTTGTTGCCAATTATTCAAGCGGCAGTTTAGCTGTTTTACCATTAAATGCCGATGGTTCGGTAGCTGCCGTTTCACAATTGATAAAGGATGAAGGGCATAGCATTGATACAGCAAGGCAAAATAGCCCGCATGTGCATATCAGCATGCTCTCGCCCGATGAAAAGTATTTGTTATATACCGATTTAGGAACCGATAAATTGAACATAGAAAGATACCGCCCTTCGGAGGCACAAGTACTTAGTCCTGCAAATATCCCTTCTGTTAACGTAAACCCGGGTGAAGGACCGAGACATATTGTATTCTCGAACAATAAAAAACATGCTTACCTGCTTACCGAAATGGGTTCAAACATACATGTTTATGATTATAGCAGTGGCAAACTAACCGAGAAACAAACTATCAGCATACTAAAAAAAGACTTTGTTGGAAAAACCGCAGGTGCTGCAATCAAAATTTCGCCGGATGGAAGGTTTTTATATGCTTCAAACCGATTAGAGACTAACCAAATTATTGTGTATGCTATAGATCAGGATAACGGTCAGCTTACTTTGCTGCAGCATGCCTCAACCTATGGTAAAAACCCACGTGACTTCATTATAGACCCTACAGGCAAATTCCTATTAGTAGCTAACCAAAGTAGCAACAATATTGTTGTTTTTAGGATCAATAAAGATAACGGCATGATCGACCTTACTGGTACTACAATTGCAATAGGTAACCCGGTTTGTTTAAAGTTTACAGATGCGGAATAGTTTGAAGGTGGAAATTTTTAACTGAAATATTATAAATTCAAAAAAAGTATTTGCAATAACGAGATTTTTATATTTTCTTAACCACCCCAACAGTAAAAGAATAATGCGTTGGGGTTATATTTAGCCCATTTAAAGTTCGATTTCCATCTGCAAAATTATACCCAGATGAGATAAATACAGACTTGCGATGCGTGAATTCAAATGAAGCACGTAGCCCTGCATTAAAAGCATTATAGTCAACCTGGTTCTTCTTATAATTAACTACTAACCTGTCATATCCCAAGAAAGGTGAAAGAGTAATACTTCGTGCGCTTTTGTTAAAAATAAAATCGTTCGTTAAATTAAGTGCAAATTCCGAAAGGTCAATATGCTTATTGTTCCAAAAATTATCAGTCAATTTATACTCCAAAAACAAATTTTTATAAAGCCTAAAACCACTTGATGTAATGCTCCAACCATAATTTACACTTTCGGATACCATAAAGTCCGGGCTGTTAACAGTAAGCGCAAATCTTGTGATTTCAGGAAGATTTCTTATATTTCCTTTAGAAATATAATCAAATAAACGTGCACCAAAAGGCCTTTTAATCTTTTGATTAGGAGAGTTTGTTATGGTATTGTTTTTCTTAATAGTGTCAATTAAAAGTGTTGGTACAGGTTCAACAATGCCCTCTTTTTCTGCTTTTGCAAAAAGGCTATCAATTACATCCTTTTCCTCTTTGTTTGCTGGTTTATCAACTAAATAAACATCATCCGTCATTTGTACAATATGTTTATATAGTAATGGTTGTACGTTTGTACTATCTATTTGTGTTCGGATAAAATCTATTGTTGTATTAGGTTCTTCATTTTTGTATTCGTGAGCAACAGTACAATGTGTAGATGCTAGCAACCATTTGCGACCAACTTGTTCATAATTAACTATGTAATTTTCTTTTTTAATTTTTAGCATTCCTACAGATATCCAATTATAAAAGGTTACGTTTGCCGCCACAATGGCATAACTTGCCGTGTCTATATAAAATGTAGCTTCCAATTTATCAAAAACCTTCCCTGTATCTTTCAAAGTGGTATTTAATACAAATACTTTATGCCCATTGTACAATTGTTTTGCAGCTAACAGGTAATCAAACTTTCTTTTTTTTGAAATTCGGTTAAAAATAAATTT
>CAIYNX010000225.1 GCA_903927645.1 uncultured Mucilaginibacter sp. | reverse complement strand
GTAGTTCGAAGTCTGGAGACTTCGAACAGCTCGGTAGTTCGAAGTCTGGAGACTTCAAACAGCGAGGGATGGCTACACATAATATTATATAATGGGCTTTTGAGTAGTCTAACTTAATATTAATTCTCCCCCCCCTTACCTCATCAACAGCCCTTCGTCGGCAAAGCTGTAGTAGCCTTGGTCGGTAATAATAAGGTGGTCTAAAATTTGTATGTTCAGGAGTTTGCCGGCATCAACGGCGCGGTTGGTGAGGGTAATATCATCATTGCTAGGTTTCAGGCTGCCCGAGGGGTGGTTATGCACCAATACAATGCCGCTGGCTTGGTGCTGCAGGGCCAACCTAAAAATTATCTTTGGGTCAACTATGGTTTGCGAGAGGCCGCCACGGCTCACCATTTCCTGCGTTATTACCTTATGCGAGCGGCCTATAAATATAATCCAAAATTCTTCGTGCGTTAAATCAACCAAATGGCGCTTTATTAAATTGTAGCCATCGCGGCTGCTCTCCAAAAATTCGGGAGCGGCGGCCTCTTGCTCGTTCCGTCGGCGGCCAATTTCCAAAGCCGCTATAATGGCAATGGCCTTGGCTTCGCCAATGCCTTTAAAGTTGCAGAGGTCGGCAATGCTGGCCTTGCCCAGTTTATTCAGGTCGTTTTGGTAATGGTGCAATATGCGTTTGCTAAGTTCTACCGCGGTTTCATTCCGACTGCCGGAGCCTATCAAAATA
Organism: uncultured Mucilaginibacter sp.; assembly: GCA_903927645.1. Classification (GTDB taxonomy): domain Bacteria; phylum Bacteroidota; class Bacteroidia; order Sphingobacteriales; family Sphingobacteriaceae; genus Mucilaginibacter. Next base: position 4,922 of record CAIYNX010000225.1, on the reverse strand, counting down.
GCGATCAATTCGGCATCGGTAAGGGCACGGCGACCTTGTCCGCTTAGTTTTTCGCGTGGACGGTCTTCCTCGGCCCAAGCCTTAATGCCTATTTTATTTTCGGGATTGTTCACAGTAGTGCAAATGGGTTTTGCAGTTCAATTACGGATTAATTAAGGAGAAAAACAATACCCTTTAAATTAAATATTAAAAAAATACTAGATAATATTGCTTAGAAATGATGACCAAAAGGGTCGGTACCTTTGTAGCTAAGATAATTAACAAGGTTTTTAAAGTCGGCGTTTGGCGGGCCACTCTTATGCAACAAGTATGTTGCTTTTGTATGTGGTTTTATGGTTGCTCACCTAACAAGCGCTTAGGGTAGCACGGCAAAGCCGCACAAAAATCCCTTCTCGGTGTGTTTCTACAAAGGTTTAATCCCTAAGGGATTATTGCCAATTACTAATTTAAGAATGATGGATTTATAAGAGTTAATATATTGTTTGTCAATAATTTATATTCGAAAACAAATTAAGATAATAAAACGGGACTAAACCACCAATCCTTTTCTAAACATTGGTTTGGTAACCCTAATCATTTTCGATGGCCGAAAAAATTTCGAGGAGAATGTTCCAGCGGTGGTTGTTATCAACCTGCCAAATACGTACATAGTTATAATTGCTTACCAACAAGCCTTTCTTTATCCGTGCCGTTCCATAGCTATAAGCCAAATCGTTACTAGCCGACCTTCCCGCACTGGTAGTTTCGGCTGATACCGAAATGCCCTCATTGTTGATAAACTTCATTACGGCTTTTGGCCCTACCAAAGGTTCAAAACCCGGAAAATAATATCGGCCACCAGGTGCCATAAACTCATTGTAACTGGCCAAAGTTGACTCAGACATGGCATAATTAAAAGCATTATCGGTAGCCATGATCACCTTTTTACTACTAAAGGGATCCTTATTGTCGGCACTTCTCCCTCCGGAATCAATAGGCTCTGCATAATCATCCTGCTCCACATTTTCGGGCTCGGGGTGCTGTATACCTAAATCAATCATCAATTTTAATTGATTATCGGCATTCAGTTTCCAAACAGAAACATACTCGCCAAAAACCTTGTCGGTATCATTGCTACCGTTTTGGTAAACATAGGGGCCCGCCGTAATGGCCAAATCACCACTCAAAGAAATACGGGCGAATTGAGGATGCCAAGTTAGAGAACCTGCCTGTTTATCAATCTTGTTATAAAAATCGGTTATTTTTACAGCATTGGGTTTAAAAACTATTCCCTCCGGATCAGCCACGTCTAAAAAGCCACCTTTTATACCCTTGGCAGCAACCTCCTGCATAAAATTTTTTTCTGCTTCAATTACCGCATTAATACTTACCGCCTGTTTTTGAGCAAAAGCAGTATTAACAAATGCACCCAGAATTACCAAGTAAAATAGGTAGTATTTCATTGCTTTATTTTGGCAGATAATGGAAAGATATTTAACGGCTTTACTCCTTTATGGTTTAGCGCTAACCTAAAATTTATATTTTGCTCCAATTGGTTCCTTCTTTACTATCATTTAACTGAAAACCAATAGTTTGCAGGCCATTTCTAATTTTATCAGATGTGGCGTAATCTTTATTTGTTTTCGCTTCATTCCTTAACGTAACAATAAGGTCTAATATTTTAGGCAGGTCATCATTTGCTGCTTGCTCATTTTGCAAACCCAACACATCTTCAATAAAAACTGTCATGAGGGTTTTCAACAGGTCGAGGTTGGGTTGGTCGATCTTTAGCTTTTTATCATAAACAGAATTTACAATGCGTGATGCCTCAAAAAGTTCAGCTATTAAAACCGGACTATTAAAATCATCATTCATTGCCGAATAGCAATTATCTAGCAAAGGCTGAATTTGTACCTCCCCCTCCTCTGAGACAACCAAATTCTTCAACAAACCATAAGCGTTCATCAAGCGTTTAAAACCTTTTTCGGATGCCTCCATGGCATCATTGCCAAAATCGAGCGTGCTGCGGTAATGCGCTTGCAGCATAAAGAAGCGTACAGTCATTGGACTATACCCTCTGCTTAGAATAGAATGCTCGCCCGAAAAAAGTTCATGCGGTAAAAAACTATTACCCAATGATTTCGACATTTTTTGTCCGTTAACGGTGAGCATATTGGTATGTAGCCAATAATTTGCCGGAATTTTACCACAAGAAGCTACATTTTGGGCAATCTCATTGGTATGATGTGTAGGCATTAAATCAATACCCCCACCATGAATATCAAATTGTTGACCCAAATATTTATTGCTCATAGCCGAACATTCCAAATGCCAACCCGGGAATCCTAGTCCCCAGGGTGAAGGCCATTTCATTAAATGCTCGGGTTTGGCCTTAATCCACAGGGCGAAGTCAAGTTTACCATGTTTATCGTCCTGACCACCCAAAGTACGGGTATTGTTAAGGAGGTCTTCCAAATTACGCCCATTCAACAAACCATAATCTTTGGACTGATTATATTTTTCTACATCAAAATAAATTGATCCGTTCACCTCATAAGCGAAACCCTTCTCTAAAATAATCTTTACCAACTCAATTTGCTCAATGATATGCCCGGTAGCAGTAGGCTCAATACTAGGTGGCAGCGTATTTAAAAGTTGCATTACTTCATGAAAGCCAACAGTGTACTTTTGCACAATTTCCATGGGTTCCAATTGGGCAAGCTTGGCCTTTTTAGATATTTTGTCTTCGCCTTCATCACCGGCATCACCTTCTAAATGCCCTGCATCAGTTATATTACGTACATAGCGTACTTTATAACCCAAATGGGTTAAGTACCTAAAAACTAAATCAAAAGAAATATAAGTGCGACAATTGCCCATGTGAGCGTCGCTATAAACGGTAGGTCCGCAAACGTACATGCCAACGTGCGGCGGAGCAAGCGGCACAAACTTTTCTTTTTTTCGTGTTAAAGTATTATAAACAAATAAACTTTGTTCCATGACGCAAACTTAATATTTTACCTTGAAAGTTTATGGGTAGATTATTGGTTGCCGATTATAATATGTTAAGATAGTATTTTATTTCGACTAAATTACACTTATCTCAATTATGCTTTTAACCCAATTTCACGCAAACGTTCATCTAAATATTCACCTGCAGTAATATCATTATAAAGTTTAGGATTATTTTCGTCAACACAAACAGGCAGGCAACTCAAATCCATATCAGCCTTTGGATGGAGGAAAAACGGAACAGAATACCTTGAAAATTGCATCAACTCCAAAGGAGGATTTACCACCCTATGCGTAGTAGATTTGAGTTTGTTATTTGTTAAGCGTTGCAGCATATCACCTACGTTAACTACCAAATCTGTACCATTAGCTTTTACGGGAAACCAATCGCCATTGGTAGTAAGAACTTCCAAACCATCGGCACTTGCGCCAATAAGCAAGGTAATTAGGTTAATATCCTCGTGCGCACCAGCTCTTACAGCACCAACCGGCAATGCCTCCGGATTGGTTATAGGGAAATAATGCAAAGTGCGCAATATTGAATTGCCGTTATGTACTTTATCCTGAAAATAGTTTTCGTTTAACCCAATATAAACTGCAATTGCCTGCAGCAACTGAATGCCGATATATTCAAGCTCTTTATAAATACTGTTGGTAACTGTGTTGAATGCAGGTAATTCAGTCACTTCAATATTTTGAGGATAAATTTCTTTAACTGGGTCGCCATCAGTAACTGTTTGTCCAATTTGCCAAAATTCTTTCAAATCGGGTGCTAAAAACCCTTTAGCCGTTTCTTTTTGTTTACTGGTGTAGCCTCGCTGACCAGCCAGGCCGGGTATTTCATATTTTGATTTAATTGCTTCGGGCAAATCAAACAAAGCTTTTACCTCTTTGTATAAATCGGCAATTAATTCGGGCTCCAAACCATGGTTGGTAACAGTAATAAAGCCAGTTTCATTAAAAGCCTCACCAATATCGTTGGAAAATTGCTTGCGCTGTGCAGAGTTGCCATTTATATAACTATCTAAATTGAGCCTGGGGATATTGATCATTACAAAATTTTTGATTTTGCGTAAAGCTATTTAATTAAAAAAAAATAGCAAAAAATATTTAGCCGAAAAATAAAAGGTGCCATGTGCCAATCATAATTATTAAAAAGGATGACACTGTTTTAGTTTCAAATTTAAAAGGAATTAAATTTTTCCCCTGGATTAATTTAAATAACTATTCAAATTAAAACTATATCTACCTAATTATCAGCAAAATAAGAGCAAAATCCATAAAGTAGACAACAAATGTTAAAAAAAAGTAAATTATTTTTTGAAGAACAAGGCTAAGCACCTATATTTGCAATCCCAAAACGACGGGAGTTTAGCTCAGCTGGTTCAGAGCATCTGCCTTACAAGCAGAGGGTCACTGGTTCGAACCCAGTAACTCCCACACTGAAAATCAAGCACTTACATTAAATTGTAAGTGCTTTTTTATTTCTGGTTTACTTCCTGGTTTACACAAACCATTCTCAATCTAAGCTAACTTATAATATGACCTATTCTATTGCATAAGATAAGATTAACTTAAACTAACATTATATTGTGATTTTATAGGAGTTACATCAATTAAACCGCCTTTTGTGATTGATTTTAACATTTTAATGTGATTTTGATTGTATTTATCTTCCTTTCTTATTAATTTTATCAAAAAATCACTCTATAATGTTAGTTGATGTAGGTAAAATAATCATGCAAAGGCGAAAACAGCTTCGAATCACCCAACCAACACTGGCTGAATTAGCTGATATTCACGTAAACACACTTTATAGGATAGAAAGAAATGAAGCAAACCCAACTGTTCATTTATTAGAGAAGCTATTAGATGTACTAGGAATGGAAATAAAGATTCAAGTTAATAAAATTAAGGAAAATAATGAGATC
>CAIYNX010000224.1 GCA_903927645.1 uncultured Mucilaginibacter sp. | reverse complement strand
CCTTTATTGACCCGTCAACTATCTCAACATTAACGCCTTCAGACTATTAACCCTCATCCCCTTTTTATAGTCTCGAGATCAAGTTTTGTTACTCCTGAATTTATTAGGCGCGCAAAAACTTTCTGGATATTGTTTCTTCCTACAACTACTGGGATTCCGGCAAATAGTAGTCTTGCATCTTTGGCATATAAGTTAGCTACTCCAATTGAATCACTTTTGGCTACCAATTCCATATAATTTCGATTGATATCCTCAATTTGTTTTTTAGCAATTGTTACATCAAAAGGTTGTTTTATAATTGCAGTTGCTGTAGGTTTTCTTAGAAGATTACAGCTAATAAATAAAGTAGATATAAGAAGGGATAATGCATAAAAAATAGATTGTCTTTTCATTTTTTGATAGCTAAATATAACGCCTACTCTATTCAGTTTTCAGCAATCCTGTTTTCTCAATGTATCTATAATGGGAATACTTCAAATCCCAGAGCCGATACCTTTTCAATTATTCTGTCTTCTTCAATAAAATTCCCTTCCACCCTTAATATTTTGTCACAATCGTCTAAGTCGAAATTGATTTTATATTTAGGTAAGTATCCCATTAATATATTGATGATTTTTTGTGCCTGGAACTGTGTCTGGATGTTTGTTTTGAATACTGAAACTGGCATATATTTTAGATTATTTTGGTTTTTACATATTTAGTTAAAATTCTCAATGTAAAGCCAATCAATGCTATAATAGGAATCGAAATTACAAATAGCCATTTTGCAAATGTAAATAGTGGGCCAATCGTTAATGAAAAAGAAGATAAGTTAGGGTAACTACCCGCCATAATATAATGATTGATATTTTCAAATACGTCCATAAGCCAACCTAAAATGGGTAGTAAATTTAGCTTTGAATATTTAGACCCAATAGGAAATGCGTAGGATAACAGGGAAATATAAAACAAGGAGGCAGAAAATGCCGGAAACCAAAAATCAAGTTTGATAAAGAACAGCTTATACGCCTTTCTTCCTTCTGAACCAATAACTTCATAAAATTGTTTTGCATCATCTGCTGTCCAGGTCATAATTCTTTCATCCAGGACTTTTGTAACGTTATTATCTGAGCAATTTGCAAAAATGGGCTTTTGCGCTTTCGGTACCAGATATCCGAAGCAAATGCCCGAAATCACTAAAAAAAGAAGGCATATCCACCATTTGGTGAACGTGTAATTGAGGTAGTTGGAGAATTTCGTAACCATAACATTTAGTGTTTAAAATCAATAGATAGATTGTAACCTTACCATTAAATTGTAACACAAAATTATTTTTTGTCGAGGATGGCTAATTGTATAAATCGGTCTTTTTTATTCGCATAAAGCTTTTTGGGATTAGTGCCGGTATACTGCCTTACATTTTTAATGAAATGGGCCTGGTCATAATAGTCTTGCTCTGGATAAAAATCGCCCCTTGCAATTTGGGAATATGACGAATAAACCTTTAGGATATTGCAATAGGATTTCAACGAAAGTCCGAACATGTGGGTGAAATATCTGTTTATTTGCCGGTCACTCCAAAACAGTGATTTGCTAATATTATCTACACTTAGAGAGCCTTTTGTTTCAAACAAAATATCGAATAACTTTTTCTTTCTTTCATCAACTTTTCCATTTGCTTCATACACCGATAATATTTTCGCTGTAAGCAAGTCTGAAAATCGATTTAGGTCGTTAAAATTCAATGCATTTATTTCCCAAAAGAATTCTTCCAACTCCATATTTTGGTCAACAATTTCGTTTATCCTAAAAAGTAAAATCGATTCAGCAGCCAATGGCTTAAACCTAATGGCATAAAAAGTAGAATTAGGTGGTATTATTATCTCAAATGGTTTTGTCCAAATACCTTTTAAGAAAACAGTCTGTAATTGACTACCATGAAATTGGAAAATCACTCCAAAGCAGCCGTCTGGTAGAATTGTAAATTCTTCAGTAATATCAGTTGGATTGTCGGCCCACCAAAAACATTTAACAAAATCCGTAAGCAATCCTTTTGGAGGTAGTTCTTTATAAGATAATGAAATTAAGTTTTCCAAATTGTCACCCCTTTTTGATTTGATATAAATAAGCGCCCTATTCAAAAATAAGCGAAATGGCAAAGACTTTTGCACCAATTTAATAAGGTAAGATGTTTTACAGCCCGTCACCTGCAAATTAAAATAGGCGCTACTAAATTACCATCCACTAATACCTCAACTTTATTTCGATATTAACCTTTTCGTTGTTCTCTAATATGAACTTGTTATCATCAAATCCCGGAGCTGAGAAACTATGGAATGCATTTTTTGATACCCCTGTCCCCTCTTTAGGTTTACCCATAAAATTTTCATTAAGTTTACCATCAGCATTTTCGTCATGGTAAGCTGCGACAGCGTATTCACCAGTAGGCAAGTTTAGAAAATCAACATGCACTTTATTATCTACAATTGTAACCTTTTGGGTTTTGACGGCTTTAGAAGTATCTTTGGGAAATCCATTTGCTGTTTTATACAAACTAACCCAGCAAGTACCATTATTATTTTTAAAGTTGTTAACGGTAACGGAAATAGTGCATTTTTGGGCAAATCCATTTAAGCAGAGCAGTAAAGCTAATCCGATAAGTGTGTTTGAAAACTTCATATTGATTGCGTTTTTAAATTGAGTCATGATTTCTCATTTTATGATTATTACACAAAATTATTTCGATGCTGGGATGGATAATTGTATAAATCGG
>CAIYNX010000223.1 GCA_903927645.1 uncultured Mucilaginibacter sp. | reverse complement strand
TGTATATAAATAACCATAAGGAAGGTATACATAAAGGATGGTGGCCCGATGGAAAACCCAAATTTATTTTTGAGGTAAGTAATGATGAATACATAGGTTTTTATAAAGAATGGTTTAGTAATGGACATATGGCAAGGTGGTTTCATTATAAAAATGGACAGGAGGAAGGAAGTGAAAAAATGTGGTGGGACAATGGCAAAATACGGGCAAATTATATAATTATTAATGGTGAGAAATTTGGATTATCAGGTCAAAAATTATGCATCAACAAAAACCTAAAGGAATAATTAAATTGAAAAAATATTTTTTTTGCCTTTTGTTGCTATGTATAATTGTTGGCTGTAAACAAAAATCAGTTAACAGGCTTCCATACTTTAACACAGCCGACTTTACACCAGTTTGGATAGATAAGAACTCGCCTCAATTAACAAACTTACATACCATCTCTCCTTTTTTATTTACAGACCAAAATGGAAATACCATTACTAAAAAAACAACGAACGGGAAAATTTTTGTGGCCAACTTTTTTTTTACTCGATGCCAAAATATTTGCCCCAAAATGATGGATAACTTAAAAAAAGTAGCCATTGCATTTAAAAACGACTCCAAGATTTTAATTATTTCGCATAGTGTAACACCTTATTTTGATAACGTGGAAGTTTTGAAAAAATATGCAACAGAGAAGGGTATTACAACTAAAAATTGGCATTTAGTAACTGGTAAAAAAGAGGAAATTTACAAAATAGCTCGATTGGGATACTTCGCTGATACAGTAACGAGTTCGGCCATTAGTACCCAATTTTTACATACCGAAAATTTTATTTTGGTTGATAAAAATGGGCATATCAGAGGAGTATATAATGGTACGATTGATTTTGAGGTCGAAAATTTGATTAGGCATATTAAATTGCTTGAACTAGAAAATTAGGCTTATACCAATCAAATTATTAATTTTAATAATGCGTATTTTAAAAAGCCAATACTTTGCTGATTTTATTTCGTTGTGCTTCCCCGAACTATGTGCTGCATGTAGGGAAAGCTTAGTAGCAAATGAGTACCTATTGTGCACTAACTGTTTATATAATCTTCCATATACAAATTTTCATTTAACAGCTGATAATATAGTAGCTCGCCAATTTTGGGGGAAAATTAAATTGGAAGCCGCATACGCTTTGTATTACTTTAATAAAGGTGGTAAAGTACAAAATTTAATGCATCAATTTAAATATAAGGGTATGCAAGAAATTGGTACTATTTTAGGAAATATAGCAGGAGAACAACTACTTCAGAACGAATTGTTTAAAACAATTGACCTTATTGTGCCGGTACCTTTGCATAAAAAAAGGTTGCAACAGCGTGGTTATAACCAAAGTGCATGCTTTGCAAACGGTTTGGCTCAAACTATGGGTCTTACCGTTGAGCTTACCAATTTAATTAGAGAAATACCAACTGAAACTCAAACGCGCAAATCAAGGTTTGCCAGATTTGAAAATATGCAAGAAGTTTTTCTAATAAAATCACCTATTACCTTTGTGAATAAGCATGTATTACTTGTTGACGATATTGTTACCACAGGGTCAACCCTTGAAGCATGCGGCATTGAACTCCTTAAAATTGAAGGTTTAAAATTAAGTGTGGCTACTATAGCATATGCAGAGTAAACACTATTCTTTTACTTGGGTTTTAGATGTTTTAATACCTAATAAACTGTATAAGGGGCAAAAACTTACAAACGAGGTAAGCAAAAATATACTTGCAACTACCAATAATAAAATGCCAAGCAAACTACCTATAACATTAGTAAAAAATAACAAAAATAAAACAACAGCAATAATTATTCGGATGCTACGGTCTAATACTCCCATGTTCTTTTTCATATCAGAAATTTTTCACTAAAATAAACCTTAAGAAAAAAGAAATGAGTAACATTTGTTACCTACAATAATCAAATAAAGCTAGTCAATAACTTTATTTCGTTCCGATATAGTAAAATTTTTCCATCATTTTCCAATTGTTTTAATAAGCGTGATATTACCACCCTAGAGGTAGCCATTTCATCGGCAATTTGGTAATGAGATACCTTAATTACATTTGAGCCCAAGAGCCTATGCTTTTCTTTTAGATAAGATACAAGCCTGTCATCGAGCTTATGAAAAGCTATACTTTCTATTGATTTTAACAATTCTAAAAAACGTTCATTAAAACTACGCATAATGTAGTTTCTCCAACTTGGGTATTTGCTGTGCCATGAATCCAATTTGGTATTGGGTATAGTAATTAGTTCAACGTCCCCCTCGGCTACAGCCCTAATTTCACTTTTTTTAGCCTCCATACAACAACTGTATGCCATTGAACAAGTATCATTGCTAGATAAATAATACAGAAGCAATTCCCTTCCATTCTCATCCATTTTCAAAATTTTGATGGTGCCTTTGGTAACTATTGGTATTATTTTTAGGTACTTGCCATAATCCATAATTACATCTCCATCTTTATAATTCTTCAATTCACCAACTTCATCAATCTCTTTTAATAAGTCGGGCTCAAAATTTAAGTTGGAAACTATTGAATTATTCATTGAGCTAAGGTAGGCTTAAATCATATCCAAACATAAAGATTGGTTAAATACACTTAGGTCATTCACCTAAATTTAATAGAAATTAAGCTAGCTTAAAACCTATAAGTAACTCCAAGTGTAAAATAAAAAAGATCAGAATTTAATGGAACTCTTTTCAAAATTGTTGATGGTAAGGAATTCTCGGTAATGGCATAGGTTGGCGTGAAAGCAAAAATAATTGGACCTGTTTTGTAAACAATAGGAAGTGCAATTTCATAATCGAGTAAATTAAAAGCATTTAGCTTATTCAATACCTTAGCAACTTCAGGATATTTGGCAAGGTTTTTCTTGGTAATTTTATATTTTTTAGTTACAAAATAGGCATCATAAAAATTTTGCGATCCTAAGTTTGCTTCTATGGACGGTGAAATAACTCCTAAATCATTCGATCCGAAGATCCCAACTTTTGAAAAATCATGCGAAATTCCAAGGTTTAAAAGAAAATCATTTCCGAAGCCATTTTTAATAAAACTGTATTCGGCCTGAATTGAGGGTGTAACTATGCCAGCTATGTCATAATCAAGGCCGCCACTAATAGTACTACTAACCGAAGAGCCAATTTGAGTACTTGCAGAACTATAAAAAAGTTTTGTGAATGAAAAACTTCCACTTAAATTATCTGTTAAATCAAAATTGTAACCAGCTACCGTGTTTCCACCATCAATTTGTTGACTGGCACTATTTGGTAAAAAATAAAAGCTTGAAGAAAGGTACATCCCATTTTTAAATGTAACCTTGAGCTGAGGAATAACAATTGGCGTTGTAGTGGTATCAGCTCTCCCATAAAAAACATTATTACTTATAAAGTTTATCGAACCCTTTAAGGTAGTTTTTTTACCAGTTTTAGCTAACGAATCAATTAATAATTCATCTTGTGCCATCACATTTTGGCAAGCAAAAACTAACAATAAAACAGCAAAATTTAAGTATAAAGTTTTCATCAAATTTTTAATTATAAAGGCGCATAACCTGAGCGATAGACTTTGATATTTTAAAAAAGTTTAATTAACCAATAGAAAATAAATTTTAGCTATTTTTTAAACCATTTAAATTACCTCCTGTCATAAGGTACAAATAACACAAAAAAACATAAAAGAATTTAAAAAAATGAAAAAGATTATTATCACTGCAATCGCGTTAATGTTTTCTGCAATTACATTTGCACAATCAAGTACCTCGGCTCCAGCAACCCCAATTCAAGAATTGAAAGCTAATTTAGCAACTGCAAAAGGGAATTTAGCAACCTCTAAAGATGAACTTAATACGGCAAAAACCAATTTATCAGCATCAAATGCAACTTTAGCTACTGATAAGGCAACATTGTTGGCAGCTAAAGCAAACAATGCACCCAATGCAGATATTAAAGCTGATAGGGCTGTTGTAATTGCTGATAAGGCAAACAAACAAGTTGCTAAAACACAGGTTATTACTGCAAAAGAGAATATTCAGGCATCAAAAGTAGCCATTAAAGAAGTTAAAACTGAACTTATTGCTGTAAGGCAAGCACGCAAAAGCGCAAAAGGCAAATAAACTATAAAGCCAAAAAGAAAGGGTTGCCGCCTTGGTAACCCTTTATTTTACGCATTCCTTTACTCTTCTCCAGTTTCCTCCATTAATCACATTGCTAATACCATTTTGTTTTAAAATCATCTTTGCCATGGCACTTCTGCCGCCACTTTGACAAAATACTACAGTTGATTTTTTATTGGGAAAGGTGGCTAACTTTGCTTTTATATTTTCGACAGGGATATTAACAGCACCTTTTACACTTCCTGCAGAGAATTCTTGTGGCGACCTAACATCTACCAAAAAAGCACCTTCGTTTATTGCGGTTTGTAAATCTGAGCCTTGGTTGGCCTTAAAAAACGATTTTATTAAATTGAACATATAAATAAGTATAATTTAAATTTTTAACGCTAACTATTTTCAGTTGTCTTGCTTCTTCTTACAGGGATGGCACAATTATTTGAACCGCAACATCCAATCTTAAAAATTGGCATTATAGTAAACAATGCTCCAATTAGTCCTATTTGTAAACTATGGGTATTAATTGCCTGAAGAATAACCATAAGTCCCAAAAAAAGCCTTATGAAACGTGGAAGTGTCCAGTTATAAAATACAGTTGATTTCATCACCAAAACTACTTGTATAAAATAGGAAGAACGGTAACAATTGTTACTTAGAATATTATTGGATGATTAGTTTTTTGGTAATGCTTTTAAAGAAGGCAATTAGGTTTGGCTATACTTTTTGATATATGCTTAATTTATTAAATAAAACCTGAGTATCAAAAGGTTTAATAATAAAATCATTCATCCCGGAGGCTTCAATTTCATTTAATTCAGAAGTCATCATAGATGCTGTTAGTGCAATAATAGGAATATTTTGAAAGTATGGAGATGAATTTTCTCTTATTTTTCTAGTTGCGACTAATCCGTCCATTTGAGGCATATAAATGTCCATTAAAACTGCATCATAGTATAGGTTTGTGGTAATTTTTTCAACTGCTTCTAAGCCATCGCTAGCAAAATCACTAATTACGCCCCATTTATCCAGAACTTTTTTTAACAACAACTGATTAATCTGGTTATCGTCAACTACTAGCACAGTAAGATTCAGTTTACTTTCGATCATCTTTCAATTAATAAAAAAAACTTTAATTAAAGAAAAAATGTTTTTTAATTATTTTAAAATTTTAATGGCATAATAAAAAACAATTAGTACAACTTATTAATCAATATCAGCTTTATAGAGTGGGTAATCTTCCATTAATTTATGTGCCATTTTCCTAACCTTTTTAAGGTTATGTTCGTCATCAGGAGCTACAATGACATGATCAATCATTTCAACAATTTGTTCCATGTGTTTTTCCTTAAGCCCTCTGGTAGTTATAGCAGCGGTACCAAACCGAATTCCAGAGGTAATAAATGGCGATTTATCATCGTAGGGTACCATATTTTTATTGGCTGTAATATCAGCAGCAACCAAAGCATTTTCGGCTGCTTTTCCGGTAATACCTTTATTGCGCAAATCAATTAGCATTAAATGATTATCAGTACCACCTGATACAATTTCATAACCAAGATTGATAAATGCATTTGCCATTGCAGCTGCATTCTTTTTAACTTGTAAAATATATTTGATATAATCATCTGTCAAAGCCTCGCCAAAAGCTATTGCTTTTGCAGCAATAATATGCTCAAGCGGACCACCTTGGGTACCAGGGAAAACCGCCATATCGAGTACGTTCGACATAAGTCTGATTTCTCCTTTAGGCGTTTTTAAACCAAAAGGATTTTCAAAATCTTTACCTAACAAAATCATTCCACCGCGAGGTCCTCTAAGTGTTTTATGCGTGGTTGTAGTAACTATATGGCAAAAAGGCATAGGATCGTTCAATAATCCTCTAGCTATTAAACCAGCCGGATGCGAAATATCTGCTAAAACAATTGCACCTATCTCATCGGCTACATTTCTTATAAATTCATAATCCCAATCGCGCGAGTATGCAGATGCGCCGCATATTATCATTTTAGGTTTTTCGGCTAGTGCAACTGTTTTTAGTTGCTCATAATCAACATAACCTGTTTCTTTATTTACACCATAGAAATGAGGTTGGTATAATTTTCCGGAAAAGTTTACCGGCGAACCATGTGTTAAGTGACCACCATGCGAAAGATCAAATCCTAATATTTTATCGCCCGGATTCAAGCAACCCAACATTACAGCGGCGTTTGCTTGTGCTCCGGAATGTGGTTGTACGTTTACCCACTCCGCATTGAATAGTTGTTTAGCTCTATCAATGGCTATGGTTTCAATTTCATCAACAACCTGACAACCACCATAGTAGCGTTTTCCCGGTAAACCTTCGGCATACTTATTGGTAGCAACAGAACCAGCTGCCTCCATAACCTGCTTGCTCACAAAGTTTTCAGAAGCTATCAATTCAATGCCTTCTTCCTGACGTTGTAGCTCTTGGTCTAAAAGCTTAAAAATTAATTTATCTCTTTTCATGATGTATTTAAAGCCTACAAAGGTATAAAAAATAGCGCTTAATTATTTAAGCCCAAACTATAAATCAAGTTATTATTATTAATGTATTTTTAATTTTAAATAAATTACTGCTGCTTTAAATTTTCGGTTACCTTGGCTGATATCCAAAAATTATTAAACCCAATACCAACCTGAATATCAATCAATTCCTGTTGCAACATCTCGAGTACAGCCAAAAAATTATATACAAAATGCACCTTGTTTTCAGAGTTTAAGGCAATAGCCTTAAAATCCATTAATTTATTCACCCTCAAAAGGCCTTCAATAGCTTTTTTTTGTTTCTCAATGGTATATGGATATTGTGTTACAGTATGGGTAACTTCCTCTTTCTTATTCAAATAATTTTTCATTAGCCTTCCATAAACCATCATTAGTTTATACAAACTAATTTCTGAAAGCTCTTCTCCGGGTACTGGAGCAACTTCAACTTGTGCTAGGTCAAAGTTAATATTACCCCGTTTTTCCTGTTTAAAACGTTCATCCTCTAATGGTTGAAGTTCTAAACATATTTCTTTAAACTTTTTGTACTCAATTAGCTTCCTAATTAACTCTTCGCGGGTATCAATTTCGTTGCCAGCTTCTTCTGTTTCATACCGTGGCAATAGCATTTTCGCTTTTATCCTCATTAAGGTGGCTGCCACAAAAATAAATTCGCTGGCCAGCTCCATATTAAGGATAGTCATTTGATGGATATAATTTAGAAAATCATCAGCAATCCGTGCAATCGGGATATCCTGAATATCAAGTTCGTCTCTTTCAATAAAAAAGAGGAGCAAGTCGAACGGGCCTTCAAACTGCGGGAGTTTTATTTCGAAACCATCTTCGGTCATAATCAAGGCAAAAATATACTTTATTATTTTAACTGCGCATCAAACTACAATTTTGAGCTGTTAATATGAAAGTCATTTCGTATAAAAATAATTATTTGTTATCTTCTTTTATTTATAAAATACCGTAATTTGCAAGTTAAATTTTCTATTTATGCCAATGCAGGTACCCGCTGGTAATTTATTGCAAAAAATTAATTTCCCGTCAGATTTAAAGGAGCTTAAGGTTGATGAACTTAAACAAGTTTGTCAGGAATTACGCCAATATATTATTGATGTTGTTTCGGTAAATGGAGGGCATTTTGCAGCCAGTTTGGGGGTTGTTGAACTAACGGTAGCCTTACAATATATTTTAAACACCCCTTACGACCAATTGGTATGGGATGTTGGTCATCAGGCTTACGGTCATAAAATACTTACCGGCCGCAGAGACGAGTTTCACACTAACAGGGTATATAAGGGCTTAAGTGGGTTCCCAAAACGTTCGGAAAGTGAATATGATACATTTGGAGTCGGGCATTCATCAACCTCCATTTCGGCTGCTTTAGGGATGGCAGTGGCTTCGCAATATAAAGGTGAAACAGACAGACAACATGTTGCAGTTATTGGAGATGGTTCAATGACGGCTGGAATGGCATTTGAAGCTTTGAATCATGCAGGAATAGAAAACTCCAACATATTGGTGATTTTGAATGATAATAACATGTCAATTGATCCTAATGTAGGTGCTTTGAAAGAGTACTTAACTGATATTACTACCTCAAAACCATATAATAGGTTTAGAGACGATATTGCTAGTATACTTGCCAAGTTATCGGCAATTGGTCCTGATGCTTATAAAATTGCCCAAAAATTGGAGAAAAGTATAAAGGGCACCTTGTTAAAAAGGAGCAATTTTTTTGAAGCACTTAAATTCAGGTATTTCGGTCCGATTGATGGTCATGATGTTGAACATTTGGTAAAAGTATTGCGCGACTTGCGGGATATTCCAGGCCCGAAGCTTTTACATTGCATCACTGTAAAAGGCAAAGGCTATGCGCTTGCCGAAAAAGACCAAACCAAATGGCATGCTCCGGGTTTGTTTGACAAAATAACCGGTGAGATTAAAAAATCAAAATCAGAAAAGCCTCAACCTCCAAAATATCAGGACGTATTTGGGCATACCATCATTGAATTGGCAGAGCAAAATCCTAAAATTATGGGTGTAACACCCGCAATGCCATCAGGTTGTTCGCTCAATATGATGATGAAAGCTATGCCAAACAGAGCTTTTGATGTTGGCATAGCAGAACAGCATGCTGTTACCTTCTCGGCCGGAATGGCTACCCAAGGTTTGGTACCTTTTTGTAATATCTATAGTAGCTTTATGCAAAGAGCTTATGATCAGGTAATTCATGATGTAGCTATTCAAAAATTGAATGTTGTTTTCTGCTTAGATAGAGCCGGATTTGCTGGTGCAGATGGTGCCACACATCATGGCGCATATGATTTAGCTTATATGCGTTGTATACCTAACATGACCGTATCGGCACCAATGAACGAGGAAGAGTTGCGTAATTTAATGTATACTGCCCAATTGGAAGATAAGGGTCCGTTTGTTATTAGATATCCACGTGGAAATGGGGTAATGGTTGATTGGGAAAAACCATTGAAGGAAATAAAAGTTGGTAAGGGGCGTAAGATTTGCGATGGCGATGAAGTAGCCATTTTATCAATAGGGCATTTAGGCAATGAAGTTGTAATTGCTGTAGCCGAATTAAATACAGAAGGATATTTCCCTGCACATTATGATATGCGGTTTGTAAAACCTTTGGATCATGTACTCTTGCATGAGGTATTTACCAAATTTAAAAAAATAATTACTGTTGAGGATGGCTGTTTAGAGGGTGGAATGGGAAGTGCCATTCTAGAATTTATGGCCGATAATAATTATAGCGCACAAGTTGTGAGATTAGGTATACCTGATGCCTTTATTGAACATGGTGAACAACCAGAATTATGGGCGGAATGTGGTTATGATGCTAAGGCAATAGTTGAGCAAGTAAAAAAGCTAAATATGCAGCAAAAAAAACATACCATTGCTTCTTAAATTTATCAATGGAATAGGGGTCGAATATATAGTGCAGTAAACATAGTTGATTTTTTGAATTAAGGATTGACATTTAACTTCCTTATTCAAATTGATTCAAACTATAAAATCCATTCGTTTTTAAAAACTCCTCTTTTTTTGCTAAAATCAAATCAGCACTTACCATTTCGTTTATCATTTGTACTAAACTATATTTTGGATCCCAACCTAATTTACATTTAGCTTTTGAAGCATCGCCAATCAAAAAATCTACCTCTGTTGGCCTAAAGTATCTTGGATCAACCTTAATAATAGTTTGCCCAAATCTCAAATTGTCTCTTTTTAACCCAAGTTCAAATACTCTTTGCTCATCAATATCAATAATTACACCACGCTCATTTTCATTTTTTCCACTAAACTCAATTTCAATACCTAATTGTAAAAATGTCATTTTTATAAATTCACGCACACTAATTGAAACCCCGGTGGCAATTACAAAATCTTCCGGATTTTGTTGCTGTAACATTAGCCACATAGCTTCAACATAATCTTTAGCATGACCCCAATCACGCTCTGCAGAAAGATTCCCAATAAATAAGTGGCTCTGTAAACCCATCACTATTTTGGTGGCCGCCCTTGTTATTTTGCGAGTTACAAATGTTTCACCACGTAAAGGGCTTTCATGGTTAAATAATATTCCGTTACAAGCAAAAAAACCATATGCTTCACGGTAATTAATTATTATCCAATGTGCATATAACTTAGCAACGGCATAGGGCGATCTGGGATAAAAAGGTGTTGATTCATTTTGTGGAGCTTCCTGTACCATGCCAAACAATTCTGAGGTTGAAGCCTGATATATCTTTGTTTTTTTCCCAAAACCTAAAATTCTAATCGCTTCCAGTATCCGTAAGGTTCCAATACCATCTGTATTTGATGTATACTCGGGTGTTTCAAAACTTATTTTTACATGGCTTTGGGCTGCTAAATTGTAAATTTCATCAGGCTTTATATCTTCAATAATCCGTACAAGGTTTGTTGAATCTGTTAAATCGCAGTAATGTAATTTAAACATAAGCCCCTTTTCATGCTGATCGTGATATAAATGATCTATTCTGGCGGTATTAAACAATGAACTTCGCCTTTTTAAACCATGTACTTCGTATCCCTTATTTAGTAAAAATTCGGCTAAGTAAGCTCCATCCTGACCAGTAATTCCAGTTATTAAAGCAACTTTCATTTAAAGATTTTAAACTATTTGGTAAAAATTAATCATTAGAATTCGTGATGCGATTTTGAAATTTTAAGTAATTTATTCGCCTGCAACTTCTTTAATTTCAAGGTCATCATTATAAATGGTGCCTGATGAAACAGATGGCGCCGCGTACAAACCGAAATGAGCTTGTGCTAATAAACCATTTCCGTCGGCAATGTTAGCATATGATACCAAGGTACCATCCTGCCAAACCTTTGCATAGCCCTTACCAGGTGTGGTATCTAAGTAAACTTTTATATTAACCCATTGCCTTTGCGGAAAAGGCAAGGTAAACGGTTGGTAGAGCCAATTTTTTTGTCCCTGCAATGGCACATGCATTAAATGCACATAGCCATTATAGTCAAGGTTAACTAAAATTGTGCGCGACCAACTATCAGTACTATCAGTAGTTAGTGTTGCAAAACTAAGCCATTGGTTTTCGGGAGTGTGAGCCACTAATTTCATATCAACCCAAACCCAAAAAGTTATATAACAAGGTGTATGAAATACTCCGCCTTTAAATTTTTGAAACTGAATGGTAGGGTAAGCTCTATGATTATTGTTTTGGGTAAGGGTGCTTTCCGGGTTTAAGCCAAAAATCCATGCTTTATGTGCATATTGACCTGAATGAACTTGGTTTGTAGATAGCTGGTGTGAAGCCGAATTCATATAGTTTTGCGGAACTATAAAAAAATTCGCAAAATCATTAATACTTTCAAAAGAAGTACTGAATACACGATAATTTGGTGATGCGGCTATTTCATGTTTTTTACAATTTATAAAACATAGTGAAATGATTATAACAATTAAAAATTTTGGTAAGCACAAAATGTATTTATACATACAATAACTGTTAAAAAGCTGTTATAATTTTAGCAAATATATTATGTTAAAAAGGCTATTATTTAAATTAACTCATTTTAAGTAAATAAAAGGCTTCAATCAAAATTTTATATTATTTGGAATCATCTACTGTTTCCTCAAGCTCTTTATACCAGTCTGATCCATATTTTCTGATAAGAGGTGCTTTTAAAAATTCAAATACCCTAACTTTTAGCTCATTTCCAAAAGAACATGCCGGACTACAAATACTCCAACGGTCATAATTCAATAAATCAAATTCGGGGTATTTAGTAATTCTTATAGGATACAAATGACAAGAGATTGGTTTTTGCCAATTGATTGCTCCATTTTCATAGGCCTTTTCAATTGCGCACTTGGTAATGCCGTTTTCCCAAATAACATAAGCGCATTCTTTATTAATATCAACGCAGGGGGTGGTATAATCGCCTTCAAAATCAGTAACATATGGCCCATTTTTTTCAATTGTGTTGATCCCTTTTTGAGTCATAAATGGTTTTACCTTTGGATAAATCTCCTTTAATTTATCTAATTCAGCAATTTCAAGAGGAGCACCAGAATCTCCTTCTAAACAACAAGCTCCTTTACATTTATTTAAATTGCAAACAAAGTTTTCATTTATTAAATCCTCGTGCAGCAGCACACTTCCAACTTCAATCATACTTATTTACTTATTTGATTTAATGGAAATTTTAAGTTTTTCACCCCCATTAAATCCATCGTTACACTACCTAAAATTAGCTCTACATGTGCTCTTATCGGAATCCGGTTTTCATCGTCAGTAATCCATAAATAAAGCTTGCTATCTTTCCTAAATACTCTGCCGGGTATAATTGTTGGATTAAACTTTAAACAATTAAATTCACCCAAGTCGGTTTTTATTTTTTCTTTGCCAATAAAGGTAATGCTTAATACATGGATACCATCTTCAAGAAAATACTTTAAATCGAAGGTATCGCCAATTTGTATTTTTGAAACATCTATACTTCTTGAAAAATAATAGGCTGATAAAAAATCAAAAACTTTTCCTTTAAACGGGAAAACTCCTTTTGCAGCCGTAATTTTTTCATCCGAATGGTTAAAAACTACATCGTCAGAATGCTTGTAGCTAGCCTCGTGTCTGCTTTCAGTATAAAAGTATGGCAATAAAGTTTTTTGATCAATATAAGATTCATATTGGTTACGTACTTTATAAAAAAAATCGAAAGTACCAGCAGTTTTGCCATCGGCTACAATATGATAAACAGGATGACCATCAAATTTCTTTTCACTTTCTTCAACATGAAGTACCGCGGTTGCTGCTGTTAAGAAACCATATCTTAGCTTATAATCTAACTCTTCACCAACTTTAAAAACCGGATCTTTAAGTTTTATTATGTCCTGACTGTATACATAAGTATGGCTACAAATAATAAGGAAACTAATAAACAGTCTTTTCATGATTAATAAAACAGCAGCATATACAATTTATTGTTTGTTTTATTTATAAAATTATTCCTTTCTTTTATAGATTGGAACTGTTGAACAAGGCTCGCCAAACATGATGCTTTTTACAATTGGAGTTAGCCTTTTCGTTAGTTCAACATATGCAGCTGTAGGAATGTCAATATCGCCACAGCCTTTTATAACCACTCTCTGGTCTCGGTATTGTTCTAAATCAAAATCCTCCAGCTGTTTTATAAATAAAATTGTTTCTAAAGTATTTAAATCACCAAAAACAACCTCAGCGGCAAAGGGTGCCATTTTATTGGCTAAAAGCATATAAGCCCAAGCAGGTACAATAGCGTCGGCGGTGCAAGTTATGCCTACAAATTTCCCTTTATATTTTTCCCAATTATGCTCTTTTATAAATTCCCTAAACTCTTTCTCTTTTAATATTAAACCGTGGAAAAGATTGTCTTTTAAATCATAAATAACTCTTTCACCTTTTTGATAAAATCCAACCGGATCAAGTGTAAGTAAGCCACTCTGAGCAACTTTGTTAATAAAATTTTCCGCTACTTCCATAATAATAAAAAAAAATCCGGCAAAAGCTATAACGCTATTACCGGATGCAAAATTACTTTAAATTATCTTATAAAAATTTAGCTCTATAATCTTTTACAATCGCCTTATCTTTTAATGCTTCAAATATGCCTTGGTCTGCTCTTTGAGCAATAGTTTGTGTTAGTTGTTGTTTTTCCCTAACTAAATTTGTACTAGCTGCCGGACTTGTAAAACTATCAACGGTATAAACATATACACCTTGTTGGCCTTCAATTGGTTTTGAAATTTTATTAAGATGTGATCCAAAAATTGCACCAATCAATTTATATTCAGCCATTGAACCAGGTATTACAGGATTTGCAAATACCATATTTTGAATAGGCGTTACAGTTTTATTAATTTTGCTTGCCAACTGGTCAATACTAGTTCCACCGCTTAGTAATGTATTAAATTTATCAGTAAGTTGTTTTGCTTTTACTTGATTGGCAACCAAAGGTTCAATTTGCTTTTTAACCAAACTAAGAGGTAACGTTCCAATTGGTTTAATCTGAACTAAATGCGCAACTATATATTGTGAACCTGATATATACACTTTATCAGAAAAATCATTTAATTCGGCATTAAAGGCCCATCTAACAACTTCTCTGGCACTTTCAATTCCTTGAACAGAAGCCGAAGTTCCTTTTACATCTTCAGCAGTTTTCTTTACTAAGCCAAATTTTTTAACCTCTTCGTCAAAATTTTCTTTGGTTAATGAACCCAAGAATTTTTGAGCATTACTGTAAACAATTGTTTCAGTTTTGCTACTAGCTTTTAAAGGTACATCAACAATTGCTACTTTGGCAACTTTTGAAGAACCCTTTTGGTCTTCAATTTGAATTAAATGTACACCAAATTGGGTAGTTACTATTTTAAAATCTCCCTTTTTGCCACTAAAAGCAGCATCTTCAAAAGCCGGTACCATTACACCACGTCCAAATGAACCAAGCTCACCACCCTTTACTGCTGAGTTTTTATCGATAGAGAAAAAAGTGGCTAAATCTGCAAAAGATTTACCACCTTGAATTAGTTTCTTAACCGAATCTGCTTTGGCTAAGGCTTTTTCAACTCCTATAGTTTTTGCATCAAATAATATATGTTTGGCTTTTACCGAATCAGGTTCAAAATGGGCATCAACTAACTTTGCAATTTTATAGCTCCCTTTTGATAAATAAGGTCCATAAACAAAACCATTTGAGGCATTAAACATCAATGAATCTATTTTGGGTTCTAAACTTCCTTTGTGTTTATATGTTAAATTTGTTTTTGTTTCTGCATTAATTTGTACAAACAATGAATCATTTGTACTCGCTTTAAAATCAACAGCTAACTTTTCTGCTTGTGTTTTTGTTGCCAATGAATCATCCTTTGAAGGTGAGGCATTAAAGCTAATAAAATCAAAAGATCTCAAATTTTCTGTGTTTTTAAACGTTGATTTATGTTCGTCATAATATTTTTGATAATCTTCATCCGTAATAGTTATTTTATTAGTTGGAATTGAAGAATAATCAATCGAAACATATTTAAAGTTTACAGTTTTATTTTTGTTTTCGTAATCGTCTTTGGCTTCTAATGAATTTGCATATAATCCATTGGTGGTGGTAGCAATATATTTTTCGTACAGTTTTTCTTCAATAATTTGCACCAAAAAATCATTCCATTGTTTTTTTACAGTGGCGTTTAAAGTTGGTAACTGGCTTAAAAATTTATTTAAACCGGCTCTGTCTAACTGGTGAGTTGTAGGATCGCCAAAAGCCTGCACAATTTGAGGGTGAGGATTACTTCCGCTAACCATCTCTTTTGTTTCATTATCGCTAACAGTTAACCCCAATTTATCAATCTCTTTTTGATAAACTTTTTGTTTAACCATTTGATTCCAAGCGTTATCTTGAATGTAGCTCAATATTTGAGGTGATAAATTTGTTTGACCTGATTGTTTAAATTGAGTACTATTTTGTTCAACGCGTTTTTGAAAATCATCATAGGGGATTTTTTCACCATTTACTTCACCCAATAAGTTTCTATCATCCTTTAAAAAAGAACCACCAGATCTTACCACTTCGCCAATAATAAAAGCGAACAATGCTAAACCTATTAAAAATGCCAGGATCTTACCCATCCGGTCCCGCAAAAAACCCATTATGCCCATATAGCTATTAAATTATTTATATCATTAAAAAGAGGGCGCAAGATACAATTTTTAGCAAAATTATATCATACAAAATTTAAAGGTAATTTATTGATTCAAAAGGTTCTGTTTTTCATTAACTCTGAAAACACCTGTAGATTTATCAATATTCCAAGGATACAGGCTTTCTGTACTTTTGAACCCAGTTCCATTCATTACATCGCCATTGGTCATAGTAATTTGAACCGCCTTGGTTGAATAAAGATTGGCAGTA
Organism: uncultured Mucilaginibacter sp.; assembly: GCA_903927645.1. Classification (GTDB taxonomy): domain Bacteria; phylum Bacteroidota; class Bacteroidia; order Sphingobacteriales; family Sphingobacteriaceae; genus Mucilaginibacter. The sequence continues at coordinate 12,311 of CAIYNX010000223.1, read as the reverse complement.
GCCATATCATCAATCAATTCATCCGACTTAAATGTTTCCCCTTGTGCATTTACTGCAACTACATTATTTCTAAACTCAATTTTTTTTTCTTTTTCGCGATAAATGCCATATTTGGCAGTAATTGTACCCTTAGTAGCCAAATTATCATCATAAAAAATTATTTTAACTCCATTTGGCATTTCTTGATAGGGTTTAGTAGGATCCTGAAAATCGATCATTAAAGGTGCGGTAAGTTTAGCCTTTACTTTTGCTGAATCACTATAAATAATTTCAACGTCAATAGATCTGGACACAGGCTTTTCGGATTCTTTTGAGGTAATTTTCTTTATATCGCTCAAAGAATTTTCGCATGAAAATAAAAATAACATGCTTAAAAAAAACAATGGCAAATATATTAAGCTAGTTCCCTTTGCCCTATTACACATTTGTTATTCAAATTTATAACGCTGAAACCACCTATCATTAACGGTAAAGCTTAACCTGAAATTGATAAACTTCTCTCTAACCAAATTATTTTGCAGAGTTCCTTGTTGCCCTAATTCAGTCGAAAAATTAATTTTATAAAAACTATTCAAATTTGGTGGTAGTGGCAAACCCAAACCGCAGGTAAAACCAAATTTATTTACACTCGTGTTGTTTACATTATATTGGGTTTGTTCTGTAAAAAAGCCAAAACGGTAATCAGCTCTGGCAAAATAATTATTTAATGCATTGATATCAGGTGTAAACTGCCCTCCTACGTTTAGGGTTTGACTATTTTGTAAACCAGGTTGTGAATTTCCGGCTATTGTTAAGGTTGACCAATTTGCAATACTGTAATCTGCACCTACCAAAAATTTTCCATCATACTGATAAGATACACCAAAGTGGTTAATCCAAGGTAATTGTATTTTAGTACTTACTCCCTTTTGATTTACAAGCGAGTCTGTAGCCGGGCTTTCTTCTCCTGCCGAAATGGTGTATCGGCTAACTACATAATCGGTATTTGAACTTAGATTTGTATTTATAGATGATGAATAAGCCAAGGTTAAATGTTTTTGTTTTAAAGCCCCAAAATCAAAAATATATTGAGCTCCGATATCATAATTAAAGCCCCCAACATGATTATCAGTTTCACTGCGGGAATTCAAAAAACCATATAGCGTTGGAATTTCCATAGAACTGAATTGCTGCAAATTGCCAAAAATATAGGATAAGTTAGCGCCTATTAATAGATTTTTCTTAATTTCGATTCCGTACCCTAAATAGGCTTTTGATAAGCCCCCACTGCCATTATAAACATAATTAACAGTATTTGTATCGGCAAACGCACCCGAACCATATCCGGTTTTACTTGTTTTGTAATTGTACCCCATTTCGCTATATGGCAATAATCCAAAACTTAAAGTTGATTTTTTTGTCACCGGCAAGGCAAAGGCAATGTGGCTTAACCTAAAAGCGGTATTACTAGCCGTAATATTACTTGATTGACCTACAGGTTGTTGAGCCAATGAGGTAAAACTTCCGTAAATTCCAGCATCAATTGTGGTAAAATTAATAAACGCATAGGATGCCGGGTTTAAAGGGTTAATATTATAATAACCATTAATTCTGTTTATGGCAGTTGAAATACCACCCATAGCAGTATTTTGGGGCAATAATAACGGATTAATATCACCGATACCGTATCTAGAATAAGGAGAGCCCGTTGTTGAGGATGAGGCAGTAGACTGTGCTTTTGCCCCAAGAGCAATAAAAGTTATATAAATTATTATAAAAAGCCTTGAATATTTAATCATTATAGTTGAGTATGGCTGCGTTTAATCCAATTAGAACCAATTGAGGTTCAATTTTAATACAGGGCGCAAAGATGCTATTTTTTAATAGGGTATCAAAAAAAATACTATCGCCCCCACTTAGTATAATATTGAAATCCTGGTTGTTGTTTTTATAGTTGTTAATAAACCCTGCTAATTCGTATTTAATTCCATTTTGAACACCCGATTGAATAGCAGATAAGGTGTTATTTCCAAAATTCTCGTTAAAATCATTACTGCTTCCTACTAATGGTAATCCCGATGTATAGTGATTTAGAGCTTTATAACGCATATTTAATCCCGGCGATATACTTCCTCCATAATAATTGCCTTCAAAATCAATCCAATCATAGGTTATACAGGTACCACCATCAATAATAAAGGCATTTTTTTGAGGATATAAATACTTAGTTCCAATTAATGCCGCCAAACGGTCTAATCCTAAAGTTTCCGGGGTTTTGTAATGATTGTTTATGCCATTTGTCATACCCCTATTAAAATAAACTACCTCAATATTATTTGCTATGGAGGTTTGCCATAATCCATTTTCACTTTTTACAGTTGAAATAATGGCCTTTTTTATTGTGAATTTATTACATAAATTTTCAAAAAAATCATTACCTATATCTTCAAATTGATCAGCAAATAAAATTTTATTGCCTTCAAAAATAGCAAACTTGATAAAAGTGTTCCCTATATCAATAACAAGGTTGGCCATTAGGCTTTAACAATTGATAAAATAGATTCAAAAATTGCCAAACCGTCTTCATTAGCCACTAAGGGGTCTGATGCACGTTCAGGATGCGGCATAAATCCAAAAACATTTCTGGTCAAATTACAAACACCAGCAATATTTTCCTTCGATCCATTTGGGTTTGCTTCGCTGGTTATATTTCCTCCCTCGTCACAATACCTAAAAAGCACTTGGTCATTATCATTTATTGATTTAATAACACTTTCATCTGCAAAATAATTGCCCTCACCATGTGCTATAGGAATTTTAAGTGCCCTTTCTTGGTCAATTTGTGCTGTTACAATGCTATTGTTTGTTTGTGCTTTTAAAAAAATGTTCCTACAAATAAACTTGCGGGTTTCATTGTGAAGCAAAGCTCCTGGCAATAAGCCTGCTTCTGTTAGTATTTGAAAACCATTGCAAATACCTAAAACATAACCGCCTTTTGCAGCAAATTGGATTACTTCTTGCATAATTGGCGAAAACCTGGCAATGGCTCCAGAACGTAAATAGTCGCCAAAGGAAAAGCCTCCGGGTAGGATAATAAACTCAGCACCTTGTAAATCATGACCTTTATGCCAAAGCCTTACAACTTGTTGCCCTAAGATTTTTTCTAATACATAAATGATATCTTCATCACAATTAGACCCCGGAAATATGACTACTCCAAATTTCATGATACAAAACTAATATAACGATTACTATATGAACGAACAAAAAAGTTAAAAAGTGTTAAACTGAAAATACACTATTCCAGCAAATAAAATCAAAAATACCGATTCATAGAACCACTTTACACTTGCTTGAGAAAAATAATAGGAAAATAATATTGCCCCGGGTACTACACTTATTATAAAGTGATTCCAATTAAATGCTCCTTTTAAGTAAAAAGTACTTAAAGTAAATATGAAAATAATGAAAACCAATTGAAATGATTTTCGAACCTGCACGTAACTTCTGAAAAAATTTTGTTGAATTTTAAATAAGCAGAGAATGAGTATGATAGCAACTGGTAGCAATACCCATAAATTATATTTGTTAATACTTATGGTGGAATTTATTTTAGTACTATTTGGCTGTATAATGTCAATAAACTGGTTTAGTTTATCATTTAAATAATAATAAACTACCAAAAAAAATAGGATTGTTAAAAACCCTATGATAGCCGTCAAAAACTCGCGCCAAACCAAAGGGCGAAATATGGCTAAGCCGATGAAAATAAGCAAGAAAAAGTATATAAAGGGTATATAAATTAGGGTACCAAGTCCTGCTATTAAACCAAGGTCGTAGGTAGTTGATTTGGCATCTTTTATTTTGTAGAGGCTAAAAAGCTTGAATAAAATCCAAATTAAAAGAAAATTACAAACCAAGGCCGGCGTAACCAGCAAAAAAGGATTAAATAAGGACGCTAATGTAATATACATTAATGCAGGCAACAAGGTTGGTTTACCTAAGAGGTTAAAATGGTTAACAATATAATTTAGCAACAATGCCTGTATAAATACAATTGTAGCTGCTAAAATAATGTTAAATGCAACAGAAAATGGGTATTGATGGCTGCCAGTAATGAGTAATCTGCTAAATGTACCCTCAAAAGCAAAAGGGATGTTTAAGGGGGCATTGTATATATATACAGCGCGCAAAACAATTAAAACAATAAAAAGCTTCAGTATATTTATTGGACTTAGCGCTTTAAAAACATTAATCATTTATGCAGTTATGAGTTGGCAAAAGTAATGGAAATGTTTTTATGTTGAAATTGTTTATTTACCTGGCGTATTTTTTAACCAAATCATCCACAATTTTGGCTGTTTCATCGGGGAAGTTGACCAAAACACGGCTATCGTCACCTATCCAGTTGTTTATTTTGTAAATAAAATGCTCGTCGATTTGGTGTATTACCGGCACCCCCAATTTAGACGCCGCAAGGGCATTGCATTGCTGTTCGTATTGGTCGCGCATGGGTATCATGAGCACTTTTTTTTGAAGGAACAAAGCTTCGGCGGGGCCTTCAAAACCACCACCTGTTAGTAAACCTTCGCAATTGGCTAAACTATTGTTAAATGCTTCGTTGTTAACCGGAAAAACCTGTACGTTTTGTTCTTGATAATGAGTTTTTTGCCTTTTGGAGAAGATATGCCAATTTACCTTGGTTTTTGTTAACAAGGTAGTTAACATCTTATCGTCATAAGCCGGTAGGTAAACGGTGTAGTGCCCCAAATTGGAGGTTTGTAAATTTCTGATTTCGCTACGAATAACCGGGGTATGGATAAAATCAGCATATCGTTCAAAATGAAAACCAATATGATGGGCTGTTGGAGAATAATATTTAAAAAACCACTCCCCATAGTTCCATTTTTCAGGTCGAGGGGTGTTGGGGGACATGAAAGAGCATTGGTGACTTAAGGAAACTGCCTCTATTTTTTGGAATTTGCATGCCCAAGCACTTACCGGCTCAAAATCATTGATAATAAGTTGGTAATCTTTTAAAGGCAGGTGCCTGATATCATGCCAGAGTTGGGGCAGATTCATGAGTTTATAGGTAGCCCATTTATCAATACCACCATTGGTACCAAAAACAAAACTACCACCATGTAGTTTATACTTTAATGGTTGCGATAAACTAACTTCGGCTTCAGTGCCACTTACCAGCAAATCAACTTCTCCATATTTTTGTAATAATGGCACAATTTCACGAGCTCTGCTAATATGCCCGTTGCCTGTTCCTTGAATTGCAAAAAGAATTTTCATTTTTAAGATGGTAGTACAATTTTAGTTTAAATGCCTTATAAATGACCGCTAAACTGAATATTTACGGGTTTAAATATATTAATAATAAAAATGAAAATGGTCATTATGTATTATAACCCTGCGGTTGAGAATATATATGACAGAAATATGTAATTATAGTTTGGTTTTATGGCCCGGGTTTTGGCAATGGATTTTTTACTCTATTTCTTGTCTAAAACGTTCTAATAAAATTTTAACATCTAACTTGGCATCCAAATCCTCCAGATCCGACTTGTCATCGTCATCATTATCAAGGTTGAAGTTTTCCGGATGGTATTTGAAGATGGTCCATTGATTATTGTTATATTCCAAAGCTGATAGACTTTCAACCCAATCGCCTGAGTTTAAATACAAAACCGAACCTTGTTTATTGGTTGACTCAATTTCCCTAATTTCAGGATGGTGTATATGACCACAAATTACATAAGCATATTGCTTATTAACAGCCAAATCGGCAGCAGTTTGTTCAAACTCGTTAATGAATTTTATGGCATCCTTAAATCTAGCCTTCACCTTTTGCGAAAAGCTCATTTTTTGCTTTCCTAAAAGTGTTAAAAACCAATTGCTTAAACTATTTATTAATATTAATGTATCATAGCCAATTGCACCTAATTTAGCCAACCATTTTGAATGTTGCATGGTAATATCAAAAATATCACCATGAAATATCCAGGCCTTTTTACCATCAATATTTAGTACTACTTTGTTTAATAACTGAAAAGAACCTAAGTTAAAATCAGCAAACTTACGAAGCATCTCGTCATGGTTTCCGGTTAAATAATAAACAGGAACCCCGTCTGTTACAAACTTTAATATACGCCGAACCACTTTCATATGCGACTCGGGCCAGTATGATTTGCTAAATTGCCATATATCAATTATATCACCATTTAAAATCAGCATTTTAGGTTTAATGCTTTTTAAATATTTTAGCAGCTCCTTGCTATGACAGCCATAGGTGCCTAAATGAACATCGGATATAACTACAATGTCAACTTCGCGTTTTGCCATTAAAATTGAGGGGATAAGAGGGCATCCGGTAAAAATACATACCGAACACTATTTAATAATACTGAAAATAAACGATTACTCTTCTTCGTCGTCTTCATTAACTTTTAACTCGAAAGGACTTACGTAAAATATGCCTACCATAAGTAGCAAGCAACCTACAACCATGTATGCAATTTCCGAACGCATCTTGATAATAATTTACAAATATCCCACAATTAGGTTATCTATATGTTAAGACGCTGTTAAATAAAAAAAGTTTAACCTTTTTTTATTTTTCTTTCAATTCGGGCAAGTTGCGCTAAATGGTGTTCGGCATGTATACGGATAAATTTAAACCATTGTTGGGCATTTAGCATACCTAAACGCGGGTGCTTATACCTAATATCAGGTAAGGCATCAGTCAATAAGGGCAAAACCGTATGGATGCGTTTATGGCATTTTTCAATTAGTTTTTTGGCTTCTTCCCTGCTTATTTTTTCGGCCGGCATTTTTTCGGCAATGGCTGTTGGTACTTTTACTTTTATTGGCGGAAATTTACCTACAAGCATTACATAATAACCAAAAAAACTAGGGCCTTTGGTTGATTTTTCAGTATTTTTATTGGTGCATTTTTCCAAACTAATTGAAGCACCCAAGGTAGCTTTTAAAATATGAGAGTATACCTCGGCAAAACACCACCCCCCATCGGCAGGGCTTTCCCAAAAGTATTCATCGGTCATAGTTTCTAGCTTGGCCGAATACGTTGCCAAGGCTTGCTCTATTGCTTTATGCTCTTTCAAAATATTCATAATAAAGCAGTTAATTGGTTTAAATTGGTAATTTGTATAGGTACATCTTCAGGTTTTGCCAGGTTATTGGGGTTAAAATAAATAGCATCCATCCCAAAGTTAAGGGCTCCATAAATATCCGCCTCCAGGCTATCACCTATCATTACACTTTCGTGTTTACTGGCCTTGCCCAAACTTAAAGCATGTTCAAAAATAGCCTTATCGGGTTTGTTCACCCCTATTACTTCCGATATAATGATATGATCAAAATAATGACCAATATTGGTATTGCGTATTTTAGTTTCGGAGGTTTCCTTAAACCCGTTTGATATTAAATTCAAAGCATATTTTTCTTTCAGATAGCCCAAAGTTTCATGTGCGTGTTCAAATAGGTTGGTCTTTGTAGGGCAAAGATTTACATAATCGTCTTCAAAGTTTACAGGTACCAATTCCGGTTTTACGCCCAACTCTAAAAATGTTTTTTTAAAGCGCGTTTCCCTCAATACTTCCTTGCTTATTTTACCGGTATGGTAATCGGCCCATAGCTGGTGGTTATGGCGGGTATAAGTGGCAATAAATACACTGGCCGAAGGCAAACCAAGGTTTGCCAGTTGGTAGCTATCATACATCTCCAACAAAGTTTCTTCGGCATTTTTATCAAAATCCCAAATGGTATGGTCAAGGTCGAAGTAAATGTGTTTGTATTTTTTCATTTATTTAAGGTAAAATTATAATAATTAAACGCCACAAAAAACCGCAGACTGTTTTTTTTGTAGTTGACAATTTTTCGAGGCTAATTCTTCAACATCTATCCAAAAAAAAGGGAAACTACTGGTTCTTTGTTTTTTGTTGGCGGTTGCCCTATTTTAAAACCGTTTAATTTCCGTTTAATTCGGGCTAAGATGGATTATTAGGGTGGAGGCCTCACCCTAGCCCTCTCCAAAGGAGAGGGGACTGGATATGGGCTCTTTTAAATGTTGCCTCACCCCGGCCCTCTCCAAAGTAGAGGGAGCTGATTTGGGTACTATATTAATATTCTCAATTCTAATATCTCAATAGGCATATCTAAATAAAACCCTACTGACATACCCTTGTCACTGCACAATATTTACTTTGCATAATTATGATTTATCTTTATATTTAAAGTATGCACTCCTATCAAAAAAAAGCCTCACCCCAGTCCTCTCCATCCCGATAACTATCGGGAGAGAGGGGGCTAAATCCACTCCATAATCAAACTTCCCCCTACCGGGGGGACTGAGGGGGGCTTCAGTGCTTATAAGCGTGGCTTCATAATCTTTACACAAGCATTTCTTTTAACATTATTTAAAATCGTATTTTTGTTTACCCTATGGATTTTAATCTTACCTCTATATATAAGCCTACCGGCGACCAGCCCGAAGCCATCCGTCAATTGGTGGAAGGGGTTAACAATGGCGATCCTTTTCAAACCCTTTTGGGGGTTACTGGCTCTGGTAAAACCTTTACCATTGCCAATGTGATACAGCAAACGCAAAAGCCTACCTTAATTTTAAGTCATAACAAAACGTTGGCGGCGCAATTATATGGCGAGTTCAAGCAGTTTTTTCCAGAAAACGCGGTGAACTATTTTGTATCCTATTATGATTATTACCAACCCGAGGCCTTTATACCTACTACCAATACCTATATAGAAAAGGATCTGCAAATAAACGAAGAAATTGAAAAGTTGCGATTGCGCACCACTTCGGCATTAATGTCGGGCAGGCGCGATGTGATTGTTGTTTCGTCCATCTCCTGTATATATGGTATGGGTAACCCCGAAGATTTTAAGGAATCTGTTTTCCGGTTCGCGGTGGGTACCCGTATAAGTAGGAATGCCTTTTTGCACCGCTTGGTAGAGATCTTGTACTCGCGCACCACGGCTGATTTTAAGCGCGGCACTTTTAGGGTGAAGGGAGATACGGTTGATATTTTCCCGGCATATATGGACTATGCCTACCGTGTTTCTTTTTTTGGTGATGATATTGAGGAGCTGACCACTTTTGATACCACCACAGGCAAAACCATGGAGAAGATGCAGCACATGGTATTGTTTCCGGCTAATTTATATGTGGCTCCGCGCGAGCGTTTTACCCAATCTATCTGGGCTATACAGGCCGAATTGGAGACCCGCAAAAAGCAGTTTATTGATGATGGGCGATATTTGGAGGCCAAGCGGTTGGAAGAGCGGGTTAATTACGACTTGGAAATGATTCGTGAATTGGGCTATTGCTCTGGTATTGAAAACTATTCTAGGTTTTTTGATGGCAGAACTCCGGGTGCTCGTCCCTTCTGTTTGTTGGATTATTTTCCGGATGATTATTTGATGGTTATTGACGAAAGTCATGTTACCGTACCCCAAATACGTGCCATGTATGGCGGCGACCGATCGCGAAAAATATCCTTGGTAGAGTATGGTTTCCGCTTGCCCGCAGCATTGGATAACCGACCGCTAAATTTTCAGGAGTTTGAGCAACTGGCTCCCCAAACGGTATATGTAAGCGCCACCCCGGGCGATTTTGAATTGGAAAAGTCGGGTGGAGTGGTGGTTGAACAGGTGATTAGACCAACAGGTTTACTCGACCCATTGATTGAAGTGCGACCTGTTATTAATCAGGTAGATGACTTGCTGGATGAGGTTGATAAAACAGTAAAAATGGGCGACCGTGTTTTGGTTACCACCCTAACCAAGCGCATGGCCGAAGAATTGGCCAAGTATATGGATAGGTTGGGCATCAAATGCCGCTATATACACTCGGAAGTAAAAACTTTGGAGCGTGTGGAGATTTTGCGGGGCTTGCGTTTGGGCGAATTTGATGTTTTGATAGGAATTAACCTGTTGCGCGAGGGATTGGATTTGCCCGAAGTATCGTTGGTGGCTATTTTGGATGCGGATAAGGAAGGTTTTTTACGATCGGAACGCTCATTGATACAAACCATTGGCAGAGCAGCACGAAACGACCGTGGCAGGGTGATTATGTATGCCGATAAAATAACCGACTCGATGCGAATTACCATGGAGGAAACAGACCGCCGCCGTGATATACAAATTAAATACAATACCGAAAGGGGTATTACACCAACTACCGTTGGTAAAACAAGGGAAGAAATTTTTGAGCAAACATCGGTAATGGACTTTAAGGGTGGGGTGCAAAAGGCTTATATTGAGGTGGATACCGCTTCATTAGCGGCCGATCCGATTGTGCAATACATGACGAAGGTGGACCTTAAAAAATCGATCGAGAATACCCGGAAGGAAATGATGGCGGCTGCCAAAAACATGGACTTTTTAATGGCTGCAAAACTACGCGACGAGATGTTTGCCCTCGAAAAAATGATGGAAGAAAAGTTTTAAATTGTACAATTTTGTTTTTGGCACCTAATTTTTTAGCGCTCTGAAATTTATACTAACTGGTAATACGGCATCCGGTTATTGAAATAAGTTTTGGGTTGTTAGAATCATATTGAAACAATTTTGTCGTTATAATCTTATATTTGTATTTCTAATTTTAAATACCATGCCAGAGTTACTTAGTTTTTTGATTACGGCAATCTTAGTTTTGTATATAGTACGTAGTCTTGCGCGCATATTTTTGCCATTTCTTTTTCAGCAGGTGGTAAATAAGGCACAGCAAAACGCCAATCAGCAACGCAATTACCAAAACAACCCACCCAGCGATAAAATTAAAGTTGATTATATACCCGAACACGGCAAAAATACCGTGCCCGATTCGGTAGGTGAATTTGTTGATTACGAGGAGGTTAAATAAACCAAAGCATGATACCCGAAGAAATATTTAAACCCCGCCGCAGGCATAACAATACGCCTGCCGTTACCATGCTTATTATAACCAACTTTATAGTAACCTGTGTGGGGCTAACTTTTTTTGCGCATAAAAACCATGTAAACTGGTTTTTTTGGGTGGTTGTGGGTTTACTTGGCCTCTACAATTATTTCACCATACGCCGCAACCGCGAAGATTTTACCCAACCCACTATCATAGCCTTCTCCATTAGTTTAGTAGTACTCGTTATTACTTTTTTTGTTTTAAAAGGCATCGTTTAATACCCACCTTTGCGCTCCACAAGCTCTCAAAACCAAAGTGATAAATTTTGGGCAAAAATTATTTTTTTCGAAACTTCCATATATGGCTCCAAAACCATCATCAAAACAGCAGAAACTTCCATTTTTAGCAATAAAACTATCATTTTAGCGCAGCAAATTGTAGCGAAACTATCATTTTGACTTGCAATTTTGGGTGAAATTGTAAGAAAAGGTCTTAAAAATGGGGTGGATTTTGGGGAGACGCTTCTTTAGGAATAGTCGTCAGAAATTTCGAACAGCAGGGGAGTAATACGAACCTACCTATTATACAAAGTCGGGAACTTCAGACCAGGATTACTAAAGACTTCGGATAACTGGGAATTTTTAGTGTAGTCGGAGACTACACGCATATTCGTCCGAAGTCAGAGACTTCGGACAGCGGGTTAGCTCGCCCAAGCTTTAGCAAGGCAGTATTTATGTATTTTAGCTAATTCCCTGTATTGATTATATAAACTTAAAACATCAATACCTCACTTTTTCCGTACAAGTACTTACACAAATGCGTATTTATACGCTATGCCATTTTACACCCAATAATTAACTTCGCCGTAATGACTATGAAATTTAATTTAATCTTAAAAAAGGATTTATTAAATAATAAAAACTAAAACTGATTAGTGCGTTATTGAGGCAATAAATATTCCCTGTAGATGGAAAATACATCGAATAAAAACAAGTATTCATTAACAGAAATGGTAACAAAAAACAAAAAAAACATCATTATTTGTGCAATAGCTTTGCCCATAGTTATTGTTATATATTTATTGGTTTACCAAATGTTTAATTTTATTTAAGTTTAAAAATTCCCTCCATTTAGCCTATCATTTTTAATAGCCAAACTGATTTTTCCTTGCCCAATATTCACGGTTCATCCATTTAAAATTGCTAATAATGCTTGGGTTTTGGCTTTATTTTTAATAAATATCTTATTCTATTTTTCCCAATTTTATTTATATTGCCCTAGGTTTTTAGGGGTTATTTTTAAAAATAAAATTAGCATCATGAAAAAAGTTACTGGAATTGGCGGCATATTTTTTAAATGTGAAGATGCCTCAAAAATGAACGAATGGTTCACAAAAAATCTGGGC
>CAIYNX010000222.1 GCA_903927645.1 uncultured Mucilaginibacter sp. | reverse complement strand
GTAAAGTATAATGCCGCCTTCGGTTATTACCTTTAAAGCTTTTGCAACTTCGTCCTTAATCATGTTGCAAATATAAGCCCATCGCGCTTATTATTTGCAATTCGGATAACATCTCCATGCATTTTGGCTTATCATACAACTTACAGGTGTTTTTTACACAAGGTTCGCAGTTTAATTCGCCGTAGCGTATTACGGTAAGGTCTTGCTTATTAAAAGGGGCTGTATTCAACTCATTACCTGCCCCAAATAAAACAATGACTGGCAAAGCAATGGAATTTGCCAAATGCGCCGGACCAGAATCGGTTGTAAGCATTAAGGTGCTTTCGGCCATTAAATGGCATAAATTAAGCAAGTTGGTTTTTCCGGCAAGGTTTTCAAATTTGGGGTTTGGGTTTGCCAGACTTATAATTTGCTCTACAAAATCAGCTTCTTTAGGCGCGCCTATGAAACTAAATGTTTGGTTAGGAAATGCCTTAGTACAGGCATTCAAGATGGAAAGTGCCTTGTCAACAGGCATCCGTCGTGAAGAAGCTTCAGAATTAAAATTAATTAAAACTTTTTCGTTTGATGGTGCGTTTGACTTTTCAATAGTTAACCTAACCTCCTTATTACTTGCTTTTTTATTGTTGAATTGCTCCAGCAGGTATATATATTCCTCCACCCGGTGCAGGTTTTTTGGCTTTTTATAGGTTTTAGTCAGAAAAATCAAACTGCCCTCTTTTTTAAACCCGATGCTTTTTTTGGCACCTAATCCCAAAGCCATCAGACTGGAAGATATGGAATTGGGCAGGTTAAACATTAAATCATATTTTTCGGCTTTAAGTGTTTTGCCGAATTGATACGCGCCGTTAATTCCTTTAAAACTTTTTTTATCAAAGGGGATGCATTTGTGGATGTTTGGAATAAGTTCCGCGATACCGCTTAGCTCTTTTTTCACAATTACATCAATAACGCAATCGGGATAATATTGAGGTAAGGCATTGACAAAGGCGGGGGCCATTACCACATCGCCTAGCCAATTGGGTAACCTTACTATTATTTTCATGCGGTTTTTGAGGAGAGATTTTAATAAGGATTTGAAAGCGAATGTAAACATGGCTAAATGAAAATACCAAGCTTTTCATTTAGCCATGTTTCGGGCTTATACAGCCACGTTATTTTCCCTTAAAGCATCGTTGAGGGAAGTTTTTTTATCGGTGGATTCCTTGCGCCTACCAATAATCAAGGCACAAGGTACCTGATACTCGCCGGCCGGGAATTTTTTAGTATACGAACCCGGGATCACTACCGAGCGTGCCGGAACAATACCTTTATATTCAACTGGTTCGTCCTTGGTAACATCAATTATTTTTGTAGAGGCGGTTAAGACCACATTGGCACCCAATACCACTTCCGATTCCAGATGTACACCCTCTACCACAATAGCACGGGAGCCTATAAAGCAATTGTCCTCAATAATTACTGGTGAAGCCTGCAAAGGTTCCAGCACACCGCCAATACCAACACCTCCACTCAAATGTACATGCTTGCCAATTTGAGCGCAAGAGCCTACGGTGGCCCAGGTATCAACCATGGTGCCTTCATCAACAAAAGCCCCAATATTTACGTAGGATGGCATCATGATAACACCCTTAGCCAAATGTGCGCCGTAACGGGCTATGGCATGTGGTACCACCCTTACACCGGTTTTTTTATAGTCGGTTTTTAATTTCATTTTATCATGAAAAACAAAAGGACCCACCACAATCTCATGCATTTGCCTGATTGGGAAATATAAAATTACCGCTTTTTTTATCCATTCGTACGTATGCCAAATGCCACCAACAGGCTCGGCTACCCGTAAAGTTCCTTTATCTAATTTTTCAATAACAGTTTCAATAGCGGTAATGTATTCATTATATTGCAACAACGTCCTGTCTTCCCAGGCATTTTCAATTAATTTTTTTAGTTCGAGCATGCTAAATAAAGTTTTAACAAATAAAAGCAATTTATAGGAATTTGTTAAATAGTAAATGCGCTATGTTAAAATAGCTTCAAAATAAAACTTTAAATGATGCCATTGTTGCTAAATTGCTATATTTTTGATTTGATTATGGCCGAAAAAGAAAAATTAAGGATTGATAAATACCTATGGGCAATACGGATGTTTAAAACACGTACGCTGGCTTCGGATGCGTGCAAGGCAGGTAGGGTAAAGTTAGAAGGGCAAAACATCAAACCATCGCACGAGGTACGGGTTGGCGAAAATTACCAAATATCAAAAGGCATTGAGCGTAAAGTAATTATAGTTACCGCTTTGCTCGAAAACAGGGTAGATGCCAAGACAGCCATT
>CAIYNX010000221.1 GCA_903927645.1 uncultured Mucilaginibacter sp. | reverse complement strand
TAATTGTAAATCTGATGCCTTATTCTTCCATGCGGCCATATCTTCATCTTTGGATAAATAAAGAAAGACGATGTCAGGATTTGTCTTTTTTAACTCATTGGATAGATTATAGGAATATGGCATTTCTGCAATACAGGGGGCGCACCATGATGCCCAAAAGTCGATGTAAATTAATTTGTTTTTATATTGCTTTAATATATCATTAAGGGTAGCTGTATTACCAGTTTCTTGGGATATTAATTCAACAGCTTTTATATTTTGTGCATCAAGACCTTGCTGATATTTTTTTAAGTTAATACTTAAGTAGTTAGCCAGTGGTTTATTGATTGCCGTTTTGTTAAATATACTGGTTAGCTTCATAAGTGTGTCTAATTTGCTTTTAGAATCAGGTTGGTAATCTTTAAGGAATGAGAAGGTAGCAAAATCCTGGATAGATGTTGGCAAGTTTTTTTTAATATATTGTATATACTGCTCAGCTTGATTGACTTGGTGGCATTTACTGATATAAGCTTTATATCTCTCCATTGCATTTCTAAATGGAAAATAATTCCAAGAAGTACTATCGGCAGTTTTCAAAATGTTAAGAATGCTTTCGTTGTGGATGTTAAATTGCGTTTGCAAACAAAGCATGCTGGCTAAATAGTCATATTTGATAAGTCGATTGGCTTGAAGCAATGTTCCTTTTTCTAACTTATTATTATATAAATCCACAATATGCCTTTTATTCATATAACTATCTTCGATAGATTTTAGTGCAGCCGTTTCATCCATTTTAATTAAATAGTTAACAGAACCTGCGTTAAATTTCAAAGCGCGCATTAATTGTAATTTTTCATTTAGAGGAGTATTTTTGGCTGCCGGATAACCTGTGGAATCTATATATACAGTATCGCGAGGAATAAGTGAAAAGTAAGTCAAATCACTAAAGTCGAGTTTGTTTGTTTCATAAGCAACAATAGGCTCGAAACTTTTAATTTTCAAAGTATCATTATTAGGAAATCCTGGTCTTTCTGAGTTCCCAAAATAACCGATGTATCTAAACAGATAATTTTTATTGCTAGTTTTGTTAATTACCACAATTATGGAATCTTTTTTAGTGGCAATATTGAGCCATTTTTTTGGTTGATGGCAGGCATTGCATAATAAAATAAGGAGAGTTATACTAAATAACGGAAGTTTATTCATTTTGGATGATAGTTACCGGGGTTATATTATTATTACTAATGTCATGATACGTAAAAAGCAGGCGAATGCTTTAAAAAGATTCGCCTGCTTTTCTTATTTATGGGCAGTTTGAACAACAATAGGTAGCCTTTGAGCAACGACCACTAGTTACGTTCTCATCTGCCTGAGCCTTGGCACTGGCTTTGCTATAGGATTGAGTGCTATAAAAACCATTGCAAGAAAATGCGCAAGTGCCAGGTTCAAGTCTCCCACCTAGTACATTTTTCATCTTAGCTCTGCTTGAGTTTTTGGAAATTTTCCATTTGTTAAAGTATTAAAAAAATTATTCATATTTACCGAAACCAAGCCCCTACATTTAGGCTGCATGTATTTTTAAAAGGGTATGCTCCTTTACTTTTGCGCACAAAGTATCGTTAATGCTTATTAAGCATGTATATTAAATCGGGTTTTGGTAAAAATTAGGCAAGGTTAACAGTTAAGCAATCATATTGGTTATCTATAACTTTTCCGTTTTTTATTATTTACTCCTTTAATAAAAAATTAAACTTGTTAGGTAATAAATATGGTTTTAACCTTGATTTATTATTTTTTTAG
>CAIYNX010000220.1 GCA_903927645.1 uncultured Mucilaginibacter sp. | reverse complement strand
GGTATTAACCTGAAAAGCAGCTTTGAATTAATAACGGCCGACCTCCAAAAAGAAAGGGACATTGCGCTATATAAGAAAATACAGGATGCCATTTTGGGTGGCACCACCTTCTCGGAAGCTTTGCAACAAACGGGCAAATTTTCTTTGTACGAGGTGTATAGTTTGCAAATTGGGGAAGAAACGGGTAAGTTGATAGAGGTTTTGTTTGATTTGGCTAAGTTTTATAACAATAAAATAAAACAGCAGCGTAAAATAGTATCCGCTTTAACTTATCCTTGTTTGGTATTAAGTTCCTCGTTAGGGGCAGTATTTTTTATGTTGAAATTTGTGGTGCCCATGTTTGGGGATATATTTAAACGTTTTGGTGGTAAACTACCCTGGATAACCGAAAAAATTATAGCCATCTCCAACGCGATGGAAAACAATTTTTGGCGAGTCTTCATCATACTGGCTTTGTTTGTTTGCTTTATTTTGCTTACCCGTAAAACGGAAAAGTTTAGGGAGATTTTCTCGAAAATAGTGTTGCGGATACCTTTGATTGGTAACCTCGTACAAAAAATATATTTGGCTCGATTTTGCAACTCCATGCGGTTGTTGATAAGTGCCAAACTACCCCTGTTACGGGCTATTGCCCTTATTAGGCAAATGATTGGCTATTACCCTATTGAAAGTACCTTACAAAAGGTAGAGGCCGATATTATGAATGGTAAAACCCTGCACCAAAGCCTGCAACAGTTTAGTGTTTACCCTAAAAAGTTGATACAATTGGTAAAAGTAGGCGAAGAAACCAACCAGCTGGACTACTTTTTTGGCAAGATATCTGAACAATACGTTGAGGAGGTGGAATACAAAACCTCAACCCTTAGCAGCATGATGGAACCTCTTATTATCATATTTTTAGGTTTGGTGGTAGGCCTCATTTTAATATCCATGTATTTGCCCCTCTTTCAAATGAGTAATAGTTTTCAGTAAAAGGGGTACAACTATAAGAAAGTTCAAAAATCTTATCGAATTGGTGGTAGAATTTTGACGCGAATAAACGATTCGACCTTAGCTCGTTCTGTTTTGAATATGATGATTATTTTAATCGTCCTTAACATAGTCATTAATGTTCCCTGTTTTCAAAATAGATAATAATGTTCACTTTTTTACAAAAAATGAACATTGTTCTTGTTTTATTATAAAAATGTTTGTTTGTTTGTGATGTGTCCAGTATTTTATAAAAAATGAACATTTATATGCCTTACGATAGACAAGAACCATTCAACGATTTACCATTATTGCCACCCGGTGTGGAAATAGAAAATGATGTTGAAGTTTTAAAAAAACTGGTAACCGCTTCAAGAGCATTGGCGGCTGTGAATAGCAGCATTTTAAGGCTGCCCAATCCTTTGATGCTTGTGAATACCATTGCGCTTCAGGAAGCTAAAGCTTCTACGGCTATTGAAAATATATTTACAACGGAAGATGCTTTATACAAAGCAGTTTCAGACACCCTACAAGAAGAAAAAGCAGATATTGGAACAAAAGAAGTGTTACGTTATCGTGAAGCGTTGTGGACTGGTTACCAACTGATAAAAAAAGAAAACCATATTAGCTTAGAAAGCATATTAGGGGTTTTCAGACAAATTAAAAATACCTCTTCTGGATTAAGATCACCGGCATCACTCACCATTATACAAAGGGGACAAAGTGAATTCCGTTCAGGTGAAATCATTTATACCCCTCCGAGAGGACCTGGAATATTAGAAAAGCTGATGGATAATTTATTAAGTTATTTAAATGACGAACAAATATAT
>CAIYNX010000219.1 GCA_903927645.1 uncultured Mucilaginibacter sp. | reverse complement strand
GGTTGGCCGGGGTTAGGCGGATTTGATTTATTTGTAAGTAAACTTGGAAAAGACGGCAAATGGCAAAAGCCCGAAAACATGGGATACCCCATCAATACCAGCGGTGATGAAAGCGGGCTATCTGTATCCGCCGATGGTTCAAAGGCTTATTTTTCATCAAATAAGCTTGATGGCTATGGGGGTTATGATATTTATTACTTTGAGTTACCGGTCAACAAGCGGCCTCATGGGGTTACCTATGTAAAAGGTTTGGTATTCGATTCAAAAACTAAACTCCCACTGGAAGCCGCTGTAGAAATTATTGACCTCGACAATAACAACCCTGTTTACCAGGATTATAGCGATTTAACCAGCGGCGAATTTATGGCAACCCTGGTAAAGGGTAAAAACTATGCTTTGAATATTTCAATACCGGGGTATTTATTGTATTCAGAAAATTTCTCGCTAGAGGGGTATGATGATAAAAAGCCATTTCATATTAAAATAAATTTGCAGCCAATTGAAACCGGCTTTAAAGTGATTTTACGAAATGTATTTTTTGATACCAATAAATTCGATCTCAAAAAAGCCTCAGAAGTGGAGCTGGATAAATTAGTAGAGTACCTAACCTTTAATGCAAAACTCCATATCCTAATTACAGGCCATACCGATAGCGTTGGTACCCCCGAAAGCAACCAAATACTATCAGAAAACAGAGCCAAAGCGGTATATCAATACCTCATCAACCATAAAATAAGCGCCTCAAGACTATCCTTTAAAGGCTACGGCGAAACCAGACCCATTGCCGACAACGGCACCGAAGAAGGAAGGCAAACCAACCGTAGGACGGAGTTTGAGGTGACTAGTAAGTAATTTAATTCACAATATTTAAATCGCGGACAATCACCGAGGCGTCTATGCTTGCTAGAGAGGGAAGATGCGGACTACACATGCGAACATATTACCGCGGTTCATTACGACAGGAATTTAAAAATTTTCACGAACATACTGAGGCAGATTGACCCCAAAACAGACAAGGTAATTGTAGTGTTGTTTGGGAGTTCGCATACCACCATGCTAAGGCAGTTTTTTGAAAATCATCCCATGTTCCAAATTGTTGAATTGGAAGAGGTGTTTAAATAATTTCTATCCGCTCCCGTAAGTGTCCTTTTTGGGGTTTTAGGGCTTTGTGATAGAAAATATTTATAGAATAAACCAAAAGTCAGAGCGTTGCGTTAACATTAAGATTATGTGTTTAATAACTTCCGTCAAAAAATGACTGTTAATTTTTCAAAAAGCATTAAAATATTATTTTTTCTTCAGTTTGTTTTTTTAGGTAATTCTTATTGTCAGGAGAAAGGGGTGATAGGAATAGATACAATGAATAATTGTTTTATCGCAATAAAAGAAATACCCTATGATTACTCGAAAATTAAGAAAATTGATAGTTTAATAAAAAGCGATAACGATACTTGCATAATTAAGTTATATATGCACTCGGTAGAAAACTCCGGTATATTAACAGACTTTGATATACTTTATAAAAATTATAATAATTGGAAATTATCAAATGGTAATCATTATAAAATAATAGGACTACATACTCATTTCAATTTTGATATACTAAACAAAAATCAATTAAGGAATATCTTATTGCTATGCCCTATGTTAAATAGTCCTACCATTTTT
>CAIYNX010000218.1 GCA_903927645.1 uncultured Mucilaginibacter sp. | reverse complement strand
GGAAATAGAGGTTAGGTTCTTAAATTTCTGTACAGATTGTGGGCCAGTAACATTTATTGGTACAGACCTTTACAAAAATACAGGAAAAATATCGACAAATACTTCCGGAACATATTCCGTTACTGCTGATTCAACTTTATCGGGTAATTTACCTTATGCTAATTTTTTATCGTTCGCAGGCAACTACATAAGTTTTGGTGCTGACCTTCAAGCAGGAGTTGGAATACCCATTCAAATTAAAGTATTTAAAACAAAACCTGATAGTACCTTAGGCGATAGAATAAAAAATTTGCAACTAAACTATCCCTTTGTAGAAGATAAATCAAAATATCAAAAATCAGGAAAAAAAATACCAGCAGCCGAGTCCGGACTATATACAATATTACTTCTTGGTAAAATGAATGTTCCAACAACCTCAAAAGAGGCGGTAAAACTTGTGGTATTAAAGCATAGCAAGTAAATACTTATAATATTAATATTATGAAATTAGGAGATATCAATTCGATAAAAATTAAAAAACAGTTTTCGCTCTTTCTTCTATTTCTATTATTTGCTTGTAATAAATTTCCGGAAACAAAGCCTTTAACAAATCCGGCATATCTCAGGTTTGTTTATAATGGAGGTGATACCTATTGGAGGGCATATCATAATTATCCTGTAAATACAATCCCAAAAGAAGGAGATGAATATCAAATTATCGGCTACTTTAATAGTTCTGATTATCCGCTTATTGACCAATATAAGGGGCATTATGTAAATCAAGAATATTATGACGGTTTATTTATAAATCAATTTCAACGCTTCCCCGGACCGGTATTAAATAACATGGATTTTTATAAATGGCAGCAAATTCCCAATGGTAAACAACAATTTTCATTCTATAATACCGGTTCAAATATAGCGCCGACAACTGCAAAACCCGATACTATAATTAATTATAACTTTAAACCGGGCGAATTTTATACCATTTATATTTTATACGACATTGATACTGATACACAAGTGTATACATACTATATAAAATTAACACATGAGGGGTTTAAAAATCAAGATTTTAGCGATGAAAAAAAAGGAAGAATCAGGTTTTTAAATTTAGACCATGTTAACAGAAAAGATTTTAACTATGATGTATATTTTCAATACTATTCCTACGATCCAAACTCAAATAACATAAATTATAAAGGGAATGAAAAATTTATGCAAAATTTTAATTCAAACCTTATTGACAGTGCTGAAAATGTACCTTTTTCCTACTATGATATTCCTGATTCTATATTAAACAACCCAATTGGGCATGAACCTTCTACAGCTTCATTGATGTTTAAATTTTACCAAAAAGGACAATCGGCTGCTACCCATTCACAACCACAACAAATGATTGCCACTGGTTTAAGTATTGCCGGACCTAATAATATCTATTTTCCATATTTTTTAGTCTCCTCCGGACCATATAAAAACGGCACCGCAAGAAGTATAATTAGTATGGGAATATTCTCAGATTTTAATGAGTTTGTAGCCTATTCTGTGCAACCTTACAATGCAAATGATGGTTATTTTAAAAAGTAACCTAAGAAATTCTAATATTGGGTAGCATATTCTTTACATAAAATATTAAACTCATTTTAAATAATCTAATATTATATTTTTAAAACACCAATCACCCTTCCGCCTTTTTTTTGCGCTTGTATACTTGATAGAAATAAATATATTGTTTATTCTAAAGTAAAAAATTATATGTATGAGTTGTTGTAATAAATTATAATTTATTCATAATTTATTTTAGATCAATCTATTAAATAGTTTATTTTCACAATCAAGTTAAAAATTACTTAAACTACAATTTAATTTTTTATGCATATACAAGAACTTAATATAATGGATGTTAAAAATGAATTAACTAATAAACTTTTAGCATTAGAAGAATTATTAGGGCATTTACAAAAAAAAACTAGAAAACAAGAATTATTGGTTAATTCTGGCTGTAGTTTGATTGAACTAAACCAAATATTAGCAGATGTACATGCCAGGATCGACTATTTTTATACCTTAAACACAAAAATAAATCTAATCATTTATCAAATTGAAAATCATTACTTAAAAAATGACAATGACTTGCTTGAATTGTATAATGGTTACAAAGCACTATCAGAAGTGATAATTGAAAGAATTATTAATTATTTAAGCTTAAAAATAAATATAAAGCTATACCTGACAAATGAGTTAAATTAAATATTAAAATAAATGCTCAAGAATATCTTTTAATCTCAGTTATATCTTTATTACCATTTGGCTTAATTTATAATTCGGCTTTTGTAAAAAATAAATATTGTAAAACTTATTTAGGTTAACTTTAACTTCTTTGTTATACTAAATACTGAATATTCTCATTTTTATAAGATTTTAGGTAATTTTATTCCTCATTATAAATAATCCGGATGAATCCTAAAGTTGATTTCTACTTTAACAAATCAAAAAAATGGCAGCTCGAAATAGCGCAACTCAGGCAAATTGTACTCAAATGCGATTTAATTGAAGAATTGAAATGGGGCTGCCCATGTTATTTGCTACAAAAAGCAAATATTGTATTGATACATGAATTTAAAGAATATTGTGCGCTCCTATTTTTTAAAGGAGCATTATTAAAAAACCATCATGGTTTACTCATCCAGCAAACAGATAATGTACAATCGGCCAGGCAATTGCGCTTTACAAATTTACTTCAAATTATAGAACAGGAAAATATTATTAAGGAGACAATATTTGAAGCAATAGGCGTTGAACAGGCAGGATTAAAGGTTAATTTTAAAAAAAGTACTGAACTTATTTTTCCACCTGAATTTGAAAATATTCTCTCCCATAATCCTGATATTAGAGATGCTTTTTATGCCTTAACACCCGGAAGGCAAAAAGCCTACAACTTATATTTTTTAGCAGCCAAACAAGTTAAAACTCGCGAAGCAAGGATAGAAAAATCAATTCCGTTGATTCTTGCCGGAAAAGGGTTGGATGATTAACTACTTAGGCTTTTCATGTTAAAATATTAGTCAGCAACTTTACGCTTATAGGTTGGTTAATTATACTTGCTTGTCTATTATCTATGGTTACAGGTCGATTATCACCATAGTTTGTTTAAAAGCAACATTTTCAAAGCCTATATTTGCATTAAGGTTCGGGTTTTATATTGACTGTTTCTAAAATCGGATGACAAAGAAAATGATAAAATATAGTGCAACTAAGGCGGTTAAAAATTTGACTAAATATATAATAATAACGAGTTTTATTATCACAATTTTTTTTCCATTACATCATTGCCTAGCCCAGCAAGCCACAACAAAAACCTTGTTGGCACTTTCTAAAAATGACCATACCCTATCAATTATTAACCCTGCAACCCTGCAAGTTATAGCCACGGTACCTGTTGGCACCGACCCGCATGAGGTAATAATTGCCTCTACAGATGGTAAAACGGCTTACGTAACCATATATGGCGGTGGCAGTTTACATGAATTGGATGTAATTAATCTGATTGCCAATAAATCGATAGCCGTAGTTGATACCAAACCCTTAATGGGGCCTCATGGACTTACCTTTGCCAATGGTGCTGCTTGGTTTACTGCCGAAGGTTCAAAAGCAATTGGCCGCTATGATGCAGCTTCAGGAAAAATTGACTGGGTAATGGGTACCGGTCAGGATAGAACGCATATGGTATTTGTATCTGATGATGAAAAAAAAGTTTACACCACCAATGTGTCATCAGGTACTGTTAGTATTTTGGTTGATAGTTTGGTACAACCGGGAAATTTTGCTCCGCCCGGAGCAAAACCTCATCATGATTGGTTTCAAACTATTGTCCAGGTATCAAAAGGTTCAGAAGGTTTTGATGTTTCTCCGGATGGTAAAGAATTGTGGACAGCAGCTGCCGACGATGGAATTATATCAATTGTTGACTTGCCAGGGAAGAAATTAAACACAAAAGTGGATGCCAAAGCTTTTGGTGCCAACCGACTAAAGTTTACACCTGACGGGAAAAAAGTATTGATATCAAGCTTACGTAATGGTGATGTTTATATTTATGATGCGAAAACCCACCAAGAAATTAAACGACTAAATACAGGAAGTGGGGCAGCAGGTATACTGGTTGATACTGATAGTTCGCGAGCTTTTATAGGCTGCACAGGCGACGGATATGTAGCTATAATTGATTTAAAAACTTACCAAATAACGGGGCATATAGCAATAGCCGGTGCTGATGGATTGGCATGGGCCTTAAAATAATAATTTATAATATAATAAAATTATTTTGTTGATATTTAGCAAGATACCTAAATTGTATCACCAAAGCTTTCCTATGCAAATGTTAATTAACTAAAATTAACAAAAAATGCTGCAACAAATTAAAGTGACCTGCGTCATATATTGCAAAAACAATATTTATGAAGCTTTTCTACCTTATCGCTTTAATTTTTATTACCCAAATTGGATTTTCACAAAACACTGTCAAAAAGCTTGAAATAGTAAAAGTTGAAAAAGCTCCTAAAATTGATGGTATATTGGATGATGAGGTCTGGAAAAACGCACAAATTGCTACAGATTTTGTTGAATTGAATCCTACAGCTGGCAGACATGAAAAAAATGAAGAACGCACGGAAGTAAAAATAGTTTATGACGACAATGCTGTTTACGTAGCAGCCCGAATGTACGAAACCTCTGAAAAAAAAGTAGCGCATGAGTTAACAATACGCGATAATATAGGGAATGATGATTTTGTTGGGATAATTTTTGATACCTATCTTGACGGTATAAACGGTTCTGGTTTTTATGTTACGGCAGCAGGAGTACAATTTGACGCCAAGTATGGGCCACCAGATAATAACGGCAATGATGAGGATGCCTCATGGAACGCCGTTTATGAAACCAAGGTTAAGATTGACAAGCAAGGTTGGACCGCTGAATTCCGGATACCCTATTCAGCCTTGAGGTTCCCGAAAAAAGACATACAAACCTGGGGAATCAACATATTAAGAAAGCGCCAAATTGAACAAAAATTACTTTTTTGGAATGAAGTTGACCCTAAAAAAAATGGATTTATCAATCAGGAAGGACAATTATTAGGTATTAAAAATGTAAATCCTCCATTACGGCTGGCCTTTTACCCTTATCTGGCTACTTATGTAAACCATTACCCATATAATACACCAGGAATTGACAATACTACCGCCCAATTTAATGGTGGGATGGATGTTAAATATGGCATTAATCAAAGCTTTACGCTTGATGTTACACTGATACCAGATTTTGGGCAAGTACAATCAGATAATAAAATTCTAAACCTAACTCCTTTTGAGGTAAAGTACAATGAAAACCGACAGTTTTTTACCGAAGGTACCGAGCTATTTAAAAAGGGCAATCTGTTTTATTCCAGAAGGGTTGGTGGACAACCTATTAACTATTATAACGCATCAGGTAACTTGGCTCCACACGAAAGTGTAATCAGTAACCCTACCGAATCAAAACTTGTTAATGCCACAAAGCTTACTGGCAGGCTAGCAAATGGCCTAGGTATTGGTTTTTTCAATGCTTTATCCCGACCATCATTCGCTACCATTCAAGACTCCGTAACCGGAGCAAAAAGGTTATATGAAACTGCCCCACTTACTAATTACAATATTATTGTGTTAGACCAAAACTTAAAGAATAATTCGGCGGTAACTTTTATTAATACCAATGTTAACAGGTTTGGAAAAGACTATAATGCAAACGTAGGTGGTTTTGTATTAAACCTAAACAATAAAAAAAACACTTATAATCTTAGTGGCTTTGTTTTTAGAAGCGACCTTTTTTATCCTGGTCAAGCGGCAGTGAGCGGCTATAATTACGAAGTAAGCGCAGGCAGAACGTCTGGCAATTTTACTTGGAATATTACCGAAGACAGGATGGATGCCAATTATAGTCAAAATGATTTGGGTATATTGGATAACAATAACTTTTTAGACCATAACATCAATTTTCAATATGCTTATTATAAACCTACAAAATATTTTACCCAATGGGGAGTTTGGTCAAATACCTATTATTCAAGAAGGGTTTTTTCACCATCCTATTATCAATACCTGAATGAAAACTTTGGCACCTATTTTACTTTGAAAAATTTCTGGAATATAAATATTAACGGCCATATGAGGCAACAGGGTAATGATTTTTATGAACCACATACAGACGGACTTTTTTTTAAGAAGCCGCAATCATTTCAGGCAAATATCAACATAAACACAAATAGGGCAAAAGTACTTTCTGGTGGCGTGTTTTGTGCCAATAACTGGTTAAACGCCTACCATGGTTATGGCTTATTTCTCGAACCTTATTATAACCTACGCTTGAGTAATAAATTTTCATTTGGTCAAGATATAACTTATAACCCTCAAACAAATTATCGGGGTTTTGCAACTAAAGATTCTGTAAGTGGAGCCCCGATTTTCGCCTTGCGCGATGTGAAAACTGTTGAAAATATTTTCAATTTAAAGTACACCTTTAACAATGTAATTGGCTTAACCTTACGTGTAAGGCATTATTGGTCGAAATTGAATAATAAAACTTTTTTCGACCTTGATAAAACAGGAGATTTAATTACAGTAACCTCTAAACACTTTAACCAACTTGTTGATAGAAATTATAACACCTGGAATGTTGATATGATTTATGCTTGGGAATTTTCACCTGGTAGTCAGTTGAGCATCGCATATAAAAGTTCTTCATTAACCGATACGAATATAGCAACAGGAGATTATACACAAAATTTACGCAATACCTATAAAGAACCTCAAAATAATAACTTTTCGGTCAAAGTACTTTATTATGTTGATTACCAAAGTTTAAGAAAAAAGAGGGCATAGTATTCAATTATCAAAAGGAGCATAAAATTCGGCTTTGTTTGTTTTTAATTTGCTACAGTTTTTATATATTTGATTATCAATTAATCAACCAAGTAACAACATGAAAAAGTATTTATTATTTATTGCCATTGTTTTTTCATTGGGCAATGCATTTGCTGCAAAAACTAATCCAGGCCAATTAAAGGGATATATAGACGACTCCATGTGTGCTTCAAGCACAACACCTTATTGCACACCAGCTACCCGTGTTAATTGCGCTCAAAAATGTATTAAATCGGGTTCAAAAGCGGTATTGGTAGTAGGCAAAAAGGTTTACAAAATATCGAACCAAAACTTTGTGGTAAAATTTGCAGGTAAGAATGTAACCGTTGAAGGCAAAATAACCAATGATTCGATTGAAGTTACCAAAGTAACCGAAGATAAAGCTTAATACATCCTTATAAGTAATTGATACAGCTCTGGAATTTACCGGGGCTGTTTTAATTTTAAGCTGAAGCCACCTTACATTTTTTATAGAATAATTTAAATAAAAATGTATGTTTGACGATTGAACCGTTCCCCTGTATTGAACTGTTACTGAATTTAAATTTTACCAATTATAAATTTTAATAAATAAAATGAGTAATTCTGCCGGGTATATCGAACCCAAAAGCCATTATGAAATTTTAGATGGTTTAAGAGGTGTTGCTTCTGTTTTAGTGGTTACATTTCACGTTTTTGAAACATTTACCGGTGGAAACCGATTTATAAATAAAATTAATCATGGCTATTTAGCCGTCGATTTCTTTTTTCTTTTGTCGGGTTTTGTAGTAGCCTATGCTTATGACGACAGATGGGGTAAAATGAGCCAGTGGGATTTTTACAAGCGCCGATTAATCCGTTTACAACCCATGGTGGTTATGGGCTCTATTGTTGGAGCTGCCTTATTTTACTTTCAACCTAGCTACGTGTTTGCCAATTTACATAATGTGCCGGTTTTAACTACCCTGTTTGTGATGTTGGTAGGTTGCACATTAATTCCATTACCGCTTTCAATGGATATACGTGGCTGGCAAGAAATGCATCCATTGGATGGCCCTGCATGGTCTTTGTTTTTTGAATACATAGCCAACATTTTGTATGCTACCTTGTTTCGAAGGTTTCCACAATGGCTACTATCATTTTTTGTGATCATTTTTGCAGGATTACTTATTTATTATACCGTTTGGGGGCCAAATGGCGATGTTATTGGTGGTTGGAGCCTTACTCCGGATGGATTATACGTAGGCTTTACCCGCCTGCTATATCCATTTTTTGCAGGGGTATTGTTAATGAGAGCAGGAAAATTGATCCGTATTAAAAACGCGTTTACCATATCTAGCTTACTTATTTTACTGGTTATGTTTGTACCAAGGCTTGGGGGCGACAAACAGCTATGGATGAACGGTCTTTATGAGTCGTTTGCCATTATTGTAATATTCCCCTTAATAGTTGCAATTGGAGCCGGTGGAAACATGACAGGAAACATTGCTAAAAAAATATGTGGCTTTCTTGGTAAAATTTCGTACCCAATGTACATTACGCATTACCCAATAATTTACATTTTTACTGCCTGGGTTTATAATAATAAAATACCATTAGGTTTTTACGGCCTTTCTATCGGTTTACTTGTAATTATTTCAAGCATTTCTTTGGCTTATGCCTGCCTAAAATGGTATGATGAACCTGTTAGAAAATGGTTACAGAAACGCTATTTAGAGGTAAAATCATGATCATAAATAATTGACTATATGGCTAAACTAATCAGGATATGATTTTTTAATTATATCCTGATTAGTAGGAAATTAGCATTTTTTTATTCAAATTAATTATGGTAGCAAACCCTGCATCGAGGTTCATAACTTTCTTTCTCTCCTAATAAAATTTTACTTTCATCGTCCACAAGTCTGTACGAATATAGAGCCGGATTACCACAAACTACGCAAACAGCCTGGAGTTTTGTAACCGATTCGGCAATAGCCATAATGGCTGGCATTGGCCCAAATGGATTACCTTTAAAATCCATATCTAAACCTGCTACAATAACACGAATACCTTTATTGGCCAGCATCACGCATATATCTGGCAATTCATCATCAAAAAACTGAGCTTCATCAATTCCGATCACATCTACATCGCTGGCTAACAAAAAAATAGAAGATGCATTCTCTACAGGCGTCGATGGAATTGAATTGGCATTGTGTGTTATAATAGCATTTTCAGCAAAACGTGTATCTGCCTTAGGACTAAATATTTCAACTTTAAGCCTTGCAATTTTTGCCCTATTTAATCGTCTAATCAATTCCTCCGTTTTGCCAGAAAACATTGAACCACAAACAACTTCTATTCGACCACCGTAATCGCCTTTCCGTTTAAATATTTCTTCCTGGTAATTCAAATCTTAATTTTTATTATTATGAAATAATTATGTTTTA
Source organism: uncultured Mucilaginibacter sp. (assembly GCA_903927645.1). GTDB lineage: Bacteria > Bacteroidota > Bacteroidia > Sphingobacteriales > Sphingobacteriaceae > Mucilaginibacter. The sequence goes on along the minus strand of CAIYNX010000218.1, from coordinate 526 downwards.
ATGATTCATGGAATGTTATCATAACTAGCTAAAGCATATTGATATATAGCTTTAAAACTACTTCCTAGAGTTTATTATTAAAACCTAAAGTATATATTATCAGCTTATTATAAATTAAAATCAATATTCCTCATTTTTAATAATAGCGCAAGTCAAATATCAGAATTTAATCTTAATTTTGATAATAACTTAATTGAATGCTATATGAGACAGCAGGAAATATTTAAAAAAATTGGCGTGATATTGTCTGAATTGATAGAACAATATGAATACCTAAATGAGGAGGATAATAATTTAAATAGTTTAGAAATTGAATTATTATTAGCTAATTCTAACTTCCTGACAAACCATGTGGAAATTTTATACAAATTGAACATGCATAATGCCAAGTTATTAAATTCAAAAAATGACTTTGAAAACGAGCAAAAGTTTTTTGAACCATTGGTACAACATGTAATATATGAGGAAGATGACATTACCGAGTCGATTGAAAAGGAATTAATTATTGATGAGTTTGAAAATGATG
>CAIYNX010000217.1 GCA_903927645.1 uncultured Mucilaginibacter sp. | reverse complement strand
TTTATGTTTAGCAGCCGGGTTTAGTGCTAAGAGCCAAAGTTTAACGGATAGCATTTACCATGAACCTCACCGACCACAGTTGCATTTTTCGCCAAAGGAGAAATGGATGAACGACCCAAACGGAATGGTGTATTATGAGGGTGTTTATCATTTATTTTTTCAATATTACCCCAATGGTACCACTTGGGGGCCAATGCATTGGGGGCATGCAACCAGTATTGATTTAGTGCATTGGCAGCAAAAAACAATAGCACTTTATCCGGATAGTACTGGTTATATATTTTCAGGCAGTTCGGTAATTGACAAACACAATACTACCGGTTTTGGTAAAGATGGACGCGTTCCTATGGTGGCTATTTTTACCCACCATGACCCGGTAGGCGAAAAGGCAGGTACAATTGGTTTTCAAAATCAAAGTCTTGCCTATAGCTTAGACCAAGGAAAAACATGGAATAAATATGCAGGCAATCCGGTATTAAAAAACCCTGGTATAAAAGATTTTAGAGATCCCAGTGTGCAATGGTACGCACCTCAAAAAAAATGGGTAATGACCCTCGCTACTAAAGACAGGGTTACTTTTTATTCATCACCAAATTTAAAAGATTGGAACAAACAAAGCGAATTTGGCAGCAATATTGGTTCACATTTAGGCGTATGGGAGTGCCCTAATCTTTTTAGGTTAAAATTGAAAGAAAAAACCTATTGGGTGCTTATGGTAAGTGTTAACCCGGGTGGTCCAAACGGTGGTTCGGCAACACAGTATTTTATTGGCGAATTTGATGGTGCTGTATTTAAACCAATTACCCCAAACCCGATAACTAAATGGGCTGATTATGGTCCGGATGATTATGCAGGGGTAACTTGGTCAAACACGGGCGACCGAAGAATATTTTTAGGTTGGATGACCAATTGGACCTATGCCCAACAGGTACCTACCGAAAAGTGGCGCAGTGCCATGACCCTTCCGCGTGAACTTAAACTATTGGAAGTAAATGATGATGTGTTTTTAAGATCGACACCGGTAAAAGAGCTAAAAAAATTAGAAACCTCGAGCGCTAACATTACAGGAGCTATCCAAACCAGGTATCCTTTTGTGGTTGATATCCACCAAAACCCAATATTTAAATTGAATATTGATTTTAATAAATTAAGTGGTATTACTTTAGTTTTGGAGAATGGTACAGATGATAAATTGGAAATTGGCTATGATGAAAAGACAAATGCTTATTACATTGATCGATCAAAATCAGGTATAGTTGATTTTAATCCTGAATTTCCTAAATTAATTTCGGCACCTAGAATATCATCATCATCCGTTACCAGGTTCGAACTGATTGTAGATGCCTCATCGGTAGAGGTATTTGCTGATAATGGACTTACTGTTTTAACGAGTACCTATTTCACAAAAAATCCATACAATAAGTTAAGCATAAAAAAGAATAAAGAAACTGAAGTGAAAAATGCTGTGTTAACCGGTTTAAGATCGATTTGGTAAATAAACCTTTTGCTAAAATTCAATGATTTGGTTCTATTTACTAAAAACCTTTTTGGCATTTTATAACTTCCTGTAGTTATTGATATATCAACTAAATTTTGGTATTTAGAAAAAGAACAATTGACCTTTTCTTTCATGCTAAATCAAAATCACTTTATGCAGAAATGCCAACTATATGAATCAATAAGAGTAGAACAAACCTGAGTTGATGGTAAGCTTGTTTACCTGGCAAAGGAGACACTGCCTGCTTAAATTGTATCAATATTGCTTTAATTGCCAATATATAGGTAACTTTACCCCGTACTTTTCAAATCCTGTTCCGGCTGATATTTTCTTCAATTTTTAGGAAATTGGTTTGAGTTATTATAAAAAATTATGTTAGTACAAGTATTATCATACCAGATAGCTGACAGCATTGATATTAAATTGTTCAAATCTGACTTTAAGGCCGAGTTATATTACAGCGATGCCGACGAGTTATTTTACATAACCAATGAGGGCGAATATATTTACGTGTTTAAATATGGCGTAGTATGCTTTTTAAATTACGACCCTATACGCATTTCGGAGTTTTTAAGGTTGATATCCCCTTTTTGCAAAAATAAGTTTGATGAAAGTTTGGAGGAAGAATTTAAAATACTCACCAACTCTGCCCGCAATAAAATAGGGTTTAATTCGATAGAAATAATTGGCTCGGAAATTGAGGTTTTGCGCCTCATCATGCTCAACGTATCGCAATCGGTAGCGTTGGATTATTACCTGGAGCAAACAACCCGTTTGATGGAGGAAACCAATTACCATACTCAAATATTGGAAGCAAAGGGCAGCTTGAATATTTCGGGTAAAAATCTAAAAAAATACATCGGCAAAACCTTGCTGCTAAAAAACCGCATTGCCGAAAACATGTATATTTTTGATGCCCCGCCCGAAACCTGGGAAGACGAAAACCTTAACCGAATACATACCGACCTAAAACGTACCTTCGACCTGAACGAACGTTTCAGAAACATACAGGAAGGCCTTAACATCATCAAAGACAATTACGAACTCTTTCGCGACTTGCTGCAATACCGAACCAGTTTCCGTTTGGAATGGGTCATCATTATCCTGATTTTGGTTGAGGTATTGAATATTTTTATACCAAAGATATTAAGCCATGTGTAGGTGAGTATCGCTTTAATTTAAGATATTAATCTTCATTTATTAAAATTGGATGTTTTTAATTTCGGGCAATCCCCCCCCCCCCAAAAAAAAAATTATCAAGTTTTAAGCTGAAAATAAGCAAATAAAAACCCTACCCTCAATAATTTAATAATATTACCCCTAATAATTGCTAAAAAAGCTTAATTGGTTTCATTGTTATCAGTAAAACCCTTTCCTGATGCAAATTTTGCAATAATGCACTAGGTTTAAGACTTATAGTGTCAAAATCTTAATTTATTTTAGGACTATCTTTTTATTTGGGCCATTTTATGACGAATAATCTTTAAAATTTTGAACTCGAGACCTATATAAAAAGCTATTTTCACACATTCTTTTAACTTTTAATTTACCTAAATCTTTTTCAACATTTTAGGGCAACTAAAAACATAAAAATGAAATCATAAGTCGGATATCTTTCATTAAACAATAACAGGATTCGCCATTGAAAACTTGAAATTTTTATTTATAAGAAGTCTGCAAATCAAATGCTTTTATTTTATGCATTCAAAAGCAGCAGCTTTATAAAACCTACCTTCTTCTTCAACGTAATTAAAATGGCTGTCGGTTGAATCATTAAATTTAGCAGGGCGTATATTTTTAAAGCCTATCTTATTTAATTCAAAAGCTAATGATTTATAATCCCACATCCACAAATGTTTAGAGTTTCCATAAAATGACTTTATGAAAGATGAAAAGCTTTTACCTCTTTTTTCAATTCCAAGCATGGTGCCACGCATTAAATGGTCAGCAGGGCTTTCGGTGGTTTCAAAATCATTTAAATAATCAATAACTGCCGCTTTTAAATCAGGAACTACCCCTCTAAAAATGCCACCTGACTTTAAAATTGAATAGGTGTTTTTTATTGCGATAATAAAATCTTCATAGGATAAATGCTCTAAAACATGCGAACAATATACACCATCACAACTATCTTGTTCTTCAGGCAATCCTTTTATTATATCGCCAAATTTTACATTCTCCGGAAACCTGATATTGTTACGGGTATATAACTTACCAATAATAGGTATTCGTTCATAATATAGGGTAGGTGAAGCGTCATAATTTATCCATTCACTTGGAGCACTAAAACCGCAACCATATTGCACATATTTTTTATCCATTTTTATTTTTTTTGTTTATAAGAAAAAGGGTTTAAGCCTTCAAATTTAGTATAAATTATATTTAACGTAAAGCTTTATAAATACTTATTAAGATAATTTATACAAAATCTAAACTTTTGTATAATATTTAATATAATTATTTCATTGAAGCCAATGGATAAATCTCAAACGATGTCTCCATTTAAAGGAAAAGAGTGGCTATAAAATTGCTTTAATTACTTTAAAATTGAATTGTAATTATCAATTGGTTTGTTAATTTACCTTAATTTAACTAACTTTAATTAATATAATTTAGCATATGAAAAACGCCCTCCTCAACACCTGGCTTGTAATCTCTTTATTATCAATAACCATCCCACAACAACAACCCGAATGGATTTCTATGTTTGATGGTAAAAGTTTGACCGGTTGGAAAGTTGGCGACAACGCAGCTACTTTTAGGGTTGATAGCGGGATGATTATAGTTCATGGCAATACTGCTCATTTATTTTATGTAGGCGATTTAATGGCGCATAACTTTAAAAACTTTGAGTTCAAAGCAGATGTAATGACGCACAAGGGTACCAACTCTGGTATTTATATACACACAGCCTATCAGGAAAGCAGCTGGCCATCAATAGGGTACGAGATACAGGTAAACAACTCACATACGGATTGGATACGCACAGGCAGTCTTTATGGCTTCCAAAATATTAAGGAGGTGTATATGAAAGATAATGAATGGTTTACCATGTATATTACCGTAATAGGCAAAAAGATAACCGTAAAAGTGAACGAAAAAACCGTATTGGACTATACCGAACCCGAGAACCCGGAACGCAAGCCCGGAGATGAGCACAGAAGGCTATCATCCGGCACCTTCGCGCTGCAAGGGCACGACCCGAATAGTCTTACTTATTATAAAAACATTATGGTAAAGCCATTGCCCTAATTTAAAAACAAAAGCTATTACCCAAACTTTACCGATGTCATGGTTAATGCACCTGCTACCGCTTTATCATTAAAAAAGCTGATAGGTTCATCATCCTTTCTTAGTCCAAGGGTATACAACAAGGGCAGATAATGTTCGGAAGTGGGGATAGCCAGTTTAGCTTCGGGGCCTAATTTGTCAAAATGAATAAGTGGATTTGGGTCGCCTTCGGTAATCAATTGCTTAAAGGTATCGTTCATTTTTAATGCCCAATCAAAACCGAAGCCGGGTTCATTTAGTTTATCCCAAGCCACCATCCTTAAATTATGTACCATATTACCGCTGCCAATAATCAACACTCCTTTTTTACGCAGCCTCGATAGCTTCTTAGCCAAATCATAATGAAATTGCGGACTTTTATGATAATCAATGCTCAACTGCAACACCGGGATATTAGCCTCAGGGTACATATGCCTGATGATGGTCCAGGTGCCGTGGTCAAGTCCCCAATCATGGTCTAAACCAACATGGGTACTTTGTATGTCGGTAGCTATCTCTTTAGCAAGTGTAAAACTGCCCGGTGCGGGGTATTGTACCTCAAACAAGGCTTGTGGGAAACCACCAAAATCATGTATGGTGGGCGGGAAATCCATAGCCGTTACCCAAGTGCCGCTACTCAACCAATGTGCAGATACCACCAATACCGCAGCAGGTTCCGGAATCTCAGTTGCCATGGCTGCCCAACGCTGGCTAAATTCATTGTCTTCAATACCATTCATAGGCGAGCCATGCCCTATAAACATAACCGGCATGGTATAATCCTGCTCGTTTAGGTTATCAGTATATTTTTTTAAGTTTGATAAATCGTTCATCATCTTTTAAATAAAAATCTAAAAAGCATTGTCAAAGCTTTATTTGCAAGGAGTAAATTTCCTCACTTAATTTTAAATTTCAATAATACATGTTGCAACAAATATAATGCCCGATTTTTATTTTGTCATGATGATAGGTAATAAATAAGTAATATTATCACCCGATAAATAAAACCATCCAACAAAAAACCACCCAATCAACTAATCCTCAACTGCCTCCAACCAAGTAACCATGCCTTTTTCGGTATTAATGTTAATGGCAGTATGTATCATTGGTGCCTCGGGCGATGCGCCATGCCAATGCTTAATGCCGGGCAATACGTTAATCACACCTCCTGAAGGTACTTTTTGCACAGGCTTTCCATCTTCCTGATAGTAACAAACGCCTTCCTTTACCAACAGTATCTGGTTCGAGGCATGTATATGCCAATTGTTACGGCAGCCAGCTTCAAAATATACCTCTATCACGTTGCAATTGGTAATATCATCAGCCGCAACCAATGTTTTTACAAATACGGGCTTGTTAAAATAAGCTGCCGGGCCGGGTACAAATCCTTGCGCGGTTAATTCATCAATAGTCATGGTTTTTATGTTTTTAAGTTTATCAATTTGGTTTACTTATACCCAAGTTTTCGTTTTTGTGTAATTCGGGGTTTGCTATAATGGTAGCTATAAATGCCGCAATGCTTTTCCTCGAAATGGCGGTACCTGTTTCCGGCGTTCCTTTATGGGTTAGGGCATAATCAACTTCGTTGGCATGGGTAAACCAGTCGGGGCGTAAAATGGTATAATCCAAACCCGAATTTTCAATCACATCGGCCAGCTTGCGGTAAGGTGCTAAAATAGACCTTACCGGCACTTGATAAATACCGATGGAGCTAATGGCAATCACCCTTTGCACTTTGTTCTCATGCATGGCTTTTACAATATTGTTGGTCATTGCTTCCAAATTACCAGCTAGGTTAATGTATATGATGTCTTGCGCTGCCATTGCCAAATTCACGTCGGCATACTTCATCGCGTCACCCTCAATAAGGGTACAGCCATCGGCCAAGTTTTTAGCAAGCTTACTTTTGTTCCGCATAAATAGCGTTAACGAAACACCTTCCATTTGCTGCAAGGCTTCAATAATATAACGTGCCAAACTACCTGTTGCCCCTATTATCAGTACTTTTTTCATTTTGTTTTTTTATGTTGATATTTTCTCACGGTGCCAACTCGCCATACCAATAAGCCGCGGTTACGCCACCATCCATCAAAAAATCGCTGCCGGTAATAAACGCGCCATCCCTGCCCATTAACAGGGCTCCTACCGTTCCTACCTCATCGGGCGTGCCTGCACGCCCAACTGCCGATAGGCTAATCATCCGGCGGTAACCATCGCCACGTGGGCCGGCCAACTCATCCTTTGCCAATGGGGTAATAATTATTCCCGGACTAATGGTATTTACCCTCGCGCCACGCTTACCCCATTTTACGGCCTCGGCCATTACCCTCAGAGAGTTTCCTCGTTTAGATAGTTGATATGCATGCAAGGAGTCTCTCACCTCACTGGCTTGCAGAAATGGTAGTTGGAGCAATTCCTCCACCGGAGTAGTTGCCAAGGCATTGTTTTGTTCTACCGTGAGTGGCGGTAAACGGTGTCCCGATTGTGAGGCAA
>CAIYNX010000216.1 GCA_903927645.1 uncultured Mucilaginibacter sp. | reverse complement strand
GGTATAACATTTGGTTTAACAGACGAGGCAATAAATAAGGGCATTGCAAGTTACGCACCACAAAATAACCGCTCACAAATTTTACAAACATTAACAAATACAGTTATTTGCGATTATTATAATGCCAACCCAAGCAGTATGCAAGTTGCTATTGAAAACATTTCAAAATTAGAGGCAGACCAAAAGGTACTCATCTTAGGCGATATGTTTGAAATGGGTGAAGAAGCTGCCAATGAGCATCAATTTATAATAAATAAGGCCCTTCAAACAAAAGCTAATTTGATTATTTTTATTGGTAATGAATTTTATAAAGCAGGCTACCAGCTAACTTCTGAAATCAAAAAAACGCATTTTTTCAAAGATACTGAAGACGCAATTGAATATTTAAAAGTAAACCCTATCAATAACGCTACAATTTTAATAAAAGGTTCGCGCGGGATGGCATTAGAAAGATTGATAGGATTTGTATAATACATTTCTAATATGTCGGTAAAAGAACACTATGACAAACACCTTGGTGATTTTTATTCATGGATGGTTGGAGATTTTGATGAAAAACAAAAGGAATACCAGCAGTTTCTTTCCGCCAATCAAATAACTCCTCAACAGAATAAACAAGCAATTGATTTAGGAGCCGGGCATGGTATACAAAGTATTTCACTCGCTAAAATGGGTTTTAAGGTTTTGGCTATTGATTTTAACGTCCAATTATTAAATCAACTCATTGAAAATAGTAAAGGACTCGAAATTGAGATTGTAGAGGATGATTTAGCCCATTTTACAAAACATATTTCAGAGCAACAAGAACTTATAGTTTGTGCCGGAGATACTTTAACACATTTAAACAACAAAGCCGATATTGAAAAACTACTTTGCAATTGTTGTGCCTCCTTGTTAAATAATGGAAAATTAATTTTATCATTTCGTGATTATTCAAAAGAACTAGTAGGAAATGATAGATTTATCCCTGTAAGAAGTGATGCCAATAAAATATTAACATGTTTTTTGGAATATGGCAAGAATTATATTCAAGTTACAGATATACTTCAAACCAATGAAAATGGTATATGGAAGCAGAAAATAAGCTCCTATCTAAAAGTACGCGTTACGCTAAATGATGTATTAAATTACCTTGAGCTAAATGAGATGAAAATAATACTAAACAATTTGGAGAGAGGTATGTTTACAATTATTGCCGAGAAAATATCGGATTAAGGCTAGGATATACTTGTAATAAATTATTTATTCCATTCGATGTTACCGCTATTCCTTTCAATTTAATTAAATTGGCATCAATATTGGTTATTAATACTTATATTCATTAATAAATGAAACCAAAATTTTACGATACTGCTGTGAAGCAGGAAAAAGCCATATTGGTTGGTGTGATGACACCGCACGAAACTGAGGCGCAGGAAAAGGAATATCTGGAAGAACTAGAGTTTTTGGTTGCTACAGCTGGCGGAGAAACCGTAAAAAGTTTCACCCAAAAGCTGCAAAGACCTGATAGGGCTACGTTTGTTGGTTCGGGTAAATTGGAGGATATCAAAGCTTTTGTTATTGAAGAAGAAATTGATATGGTGGTATTTGATGATGAACTTACCCCTTCGCAATTGCGTAATATTGAAAACGAACTACAAGTAAAAATACTCGATCGCAACAACCTGATCCTTGACATTTTTGCGGGTAGGGCACAAACGGCTCAGGCAAAATCGCAGGTTGAGCTGGCACAACTTCAATATCTATTACCCAGACTTACCCGCCTTTGGACGCACTTGGAGCGCCAAAAAGGTGGTATAGGTATGCGTGGACCAGGTGAATCGCAAATTGAAACAGATAGGCGTTTAATTTTGAATAAGATATCATTACTGAAAGAGAAACTTAAAAGCATCGACAAACAAAATGAAACCCAACGCAAAAACAGGAATCAACTTATTAGGGTTGCATTGGTAGGTTATACCAATGTTGGCAAATCAACCATCATGAATATGGTTTCAAAATCGGAAGTATTTGCCGAAAATAAATTATTTGCAACATTGGATACAACGGTTCGAAAAGTAGTGTTTGAAAATGTTCCTTTTCTGCTATCTGATACTGTTGGATTTATACGCAAACTACCTCACCATCTGGTAGAGTGCTTTAAATCAACCCTTGACGAGGTTAGAGAAGCTGATATTTTAATTCATGTTGTTGATATTTCACATCCTAATTTTGAAGACCAAATTAGGGTTGTAAATGAAACCCTTAAAGAATTAGGAGCACTTAATAAAAAGGTAATAACGGTCTTCAATAAGATTGATGAATTTAAAATGCCAGAAAGTTTGCGTGAGCAGCTCCCAGCAGAGAAACAAGCAGAGCCTTTAACTTTGGATGATTTTAGACAAAGCTGGATGGCAAAAAATAATAGTCCGGCTGTATTTATTTCAGCTACTAAAAGAGAAAATTTGGAGGAATTTAGGACACTTATTTATAATGAAGTAAAGAAACTCCATACCGAACGCTATCCTTACGATCAGCTTTTGTATTGAAGAAATTAATAAACCTTGGGTTGAGCCCCCAAGCACTAAGCTGTATGCAAAATATTGGTGGAATAATAAAGGATAATGATAACCACCCCAGCAATTATCCGGTATATACCAAAAAGCTTAAAGCCTTTTTTCTCCAAAAAGGTAATAAAGCCTTTTACCGCTAGCAAAGCAACCAAAAATGCGATTACGCTACCAATAACTAAACTAACAATATCACTATGTAATTGTTCGGAAGAAAGTTTGCTATGCTTGTGAAAGTCCCATAAATCCTTCAAGGTAGCTCCAAACATTGTTGGCACTGCCAAAAAGAAGGAAAACTCTGCGGCAGCGGTTCGGCTAAGTTTTTGCGACATACCTCCAACTATAGAGGCTGCAGAGCGCGAAACACCAGGAAATAAAGCCAAACATTGAAAAAACCCTATTTTTAAGGCTGTTAAATAAGTTATATCCTTTTCTTCTTCCACACTTGGTTTATTAAACCAATCATCAACAAATAATAAAATGATACCGCCAACTACAAAAGCAATGGCAACAGCCAGCGGACTTTCTAATAAAATATCGATTCGTTTTTTGAGGAGCAATCCAAAAATAACGGCTGGTATAACACCAATAATTAGTTTATAATAAAAATCGAAGCTTTTAAAAAATCTTTTATAATAAATTACCACTACCGCTAAAATAGCCCCAAGCTGAATAACGATTTCAAACAATTTAACAAAGTCATCTTTGCCTATGCCTAAAATTGCACTGGTAACTACCAAATGCCCGGTTGAAGAAACAGGTAAAAATTCGGTAAGTCCTTCAATTATGGCAAGGATAATGATGTGTATAATGTTCATGTGGAATTATTTGTAATTGTTTAGGATTTATGTAGTACTAAGCATTAAACGCATTTAAATACTGTTTAAAGGCCAATTAAAAGCCCATTAAACATTAGCTGGTTTTTTAAATATAGCAAAGAATCCCACTGCAAAGCCCCCAATAACAACAATTGGAGCAATAATAATTTTCGTATCGCTATAAATATCAGTATTACCCGACATTAAAATGAATCCGATAATTACAATAGCAATACTGATAAACCACAACCTGTAATTTGATTTATCAAATACAAACGTAGCAGGTTTTTGCTCAGTAATTTTTGTAGCAGGTTTGGTTGGAGCTGTGGTTTTTATAGGTTGCTCAGGTTTAAATACTTGCTTTTGTGCCATTTTAATTTGAATAATATTTTAACTATTTATTTGTAAGTCTCTTATACTGTGTTTTACCTGTATAGGTCGTAAATTTTTAATCTCAAGAATTTATTTACTGCCAAATAGGTACTAAAGCCCGAAATAAAAATACCTATACCAATTATAAATAAGAAGATGGCGCCAAATTCGGCATAGTTTCTTAAAATAATCAAATCCGGAATTTGTTTGTAAACAAATGAAAGTGTTGCTACTAAAATTAAAATTGCAATTAAACCGCCAAGAAGACCATGCCATACGCCATAAAGCAAAAACGGCTTACGGATAAACCCTTTAGTTGCGCCTACCAATTGCATTGATTTTATTAAAAACCGTTGCGAATAAATGGCTATCCTTATTGTGTTATTTATAAGGCCAACCGATAAAATAATAAAAATACCTGCAAAAACAATGATAATTAAACTGATTGATGCTATATTTTTATTCATTTGCTCAACCAATGATTGTTGATATTTGATATCTTTTATTAATGGGTTTTTTAATATCGAGGCCTTAAAACGTTCAATATCTTGGTTGTTGGCAAACTCTGCCTTTAAATATACATCTAAAGATTGTGATAGTGGGTTGTATCCTAAAAATTTAACAAAATCTTCTCCAAGGTCCTTTTGCAGGTTACGAGCAGCAAGCTCCTTGGTTACATAAATGGTACTTTTAACCATTGGGTTTTGCTCCAATTGCTTTTGCAATTGCAAAACATCAGTCTCATGGGCAACGTCGTCAACATAAATATTAAGAACAATATTTTCCTTAACATATCGTGAAAGGTTATTAGCCTCAACCAATATCAATCCTAACAATCCTATCATCAACAAAACCAATGCAATTCCAAAAACAGTTGATATGTAAATGGTTTTGGTTTTCTTTCTTGATGTACTTGCTTCAAACTCTTCCATAATTGCCGGCTATTATCAATCACTAATTAGCGTTCTTTTAAAACGCTGTGTATTGGTTGCTAAATTAATAATCAAAGGCATAAAGTTAATAGTTTATTAATTATAATTACTCAACCTTATTAAAAACCGGGTTTAGTTTAACAAAATTTAACGTAATGCCATTTTTTATATTTAACCAACCTAATCCCTTTAATGCTAGGCATGTTTTATTGCCCTAATATCCAGGCAAAAATTAATGGGGCAACAATTGTAGCGTCAGATTCTACAATAAATTTTGGTGTATGAATATCTAATTTACCCCAAGTTATTTTTTCGTTCGGTACTGCACCCGAATAAGAACCATAAGAAGTTGTAGAATCGGAAATCTGACAGAAATAACTCCAAAAAGGAATTTCGGGCATTTCCATATCCTGGTAAAGCATCGGAACTACACAAATAGGAAAATCACCAGCAATCCCACCGCCAATTTGAAAGAAACCTATTCCTTTACCTTGTGAATTATTAATATACCAATTTGCCAACCAAGCCATATATTCAATACCACTTTTCATGGTAGACGCTTTGATTTCGTTTTTAATAACATACGAGGCAAAAATATTTCCCATGGTAGAGTCTTCCCAGCCAGGTACCACAATAGGCAAGTTTTTTTCGGCAGCAGCCAGCATCCATGAGTTTTTTGGATCAATTTCATAATATTGTTCCAAATCGCCACTTAGCAACATCTTATACATGTATTCATGCGGGAAGTATCTTTCGCCAGCATTATCTGCATCTTTCCATATTTTATGTATATGCTTCTGTAATCGTCTAAAAGCCTCTTCCTCAGGTATACAAGTATCGGTTACACGGTTATAATGGTTTTCAAGCAAATCCCATTCATCTTGAGGGCTTAAGTCTCTGTAATTGGGTACTCTCTTATAATGAGAATGGGCCACCAAGTTCATAATATCTTCTTCAAGGTTGGCTCCAGTACAGGAAATAATGGCTATTTTATCTTGCCTAATCATTTCAGCTAGCGAAATACCCAATTCGGCAGTACTCATAGCACCCGCAAGGGTAACCATCATTTTACCACCTTCTAATAAATGGGTTTCATATCCTTTTGCGGCGTCAACTAAAGCCGCAGCATTAAAATGTAAATAGTTTTTTTCGATGAACTGAGAAATTGGCCCTTTTGAAGTACTCATTGTATTTGCTTTTAATTTCGCTGCAAAATTAGCCTTTTTTGACTGATTATGATAAGGCAATTTTTATAACAACATTTATTTTGAAATAAAAAGTTTATTGGTATTATCTTTGCTATAATTTTAAAAAAAAAGGAATTACCCTACCCTAAACTTAGCTTGCAATTAATTTTGAAAATGAAAAAACACCTATTTCTACTTTTGTTTGTGTTAGGCTCTTTACAAGTTTCTGCACAAATGAAATTGTTGCCAAAATTTGTTCGCCGAATGTATTTTAGTAAAGATACCAGCAAGCGAGGTAGTTTTGTATTGCTACCAGTGTTAAGTTCGGCCCCCGAAACCGGAATAGAGGTTGGCGGAGCAGGTTTATATTCTTTTTATACCGACACTACCGACCGAAGCACAAGGGTTTCAAATATTTTTGGATATGCTACTTTAACCACCAAAGGGCAAAACAGGTTAAACCTAAGTACCTCGTATTGGTCGCCTAAAAACACTACCCATTATTCGGCATCTGTAGGGTTTATAAATTTCCCATTTAATTTTTACGGCTTAGGCAATAATACACATCTAAATGATCTGGATTACGTTAGCGAAAAGAGATACAGGCTTAATTTTGGTGCCGAAAAATCATTAGGTAACCATATTTACGCGGGCTTTGTTGCCGGAGGATATAACTACGCATTTAGTGATGATAATACGACTGACATTTTTTATACCAACCCTGCAATTGAAAGCCGTAACGGAGGAACTTTTATATATATCGGTCCAAGTTTGAATTTTGATAACCGAAACAATAATACTTATACTACCAAAGGCATCTCATTTACTAGCTATTTAAACGTAATGCACGGTGTTTTGGGAAGCAATAACTATATAGGTAGCTTATTCAATGCCGAGTACACACAGTTTATTTCATTTGGCGACAAGTTAGTATTGGGGATTGATTTATTGGAGCAAAGTCTAATTGGTAATCAGTCACCATTTTACCTATTACCTCAAATGGGTAGCAGCGAACTGATGCGTGGATATTATAGCGGCCGTTACCGGGATAGAAATTATGCGGCAGGGCAAGCTGAGTTACGCTATCGCTTCATAAAAAAAGTGGCTATTGTTGGCTTTATTGGCACTGGTGAAGTTTTTCATGATTCGTTTACCTTGCCTGAGTTAAAACCAAACCTTGGTGGAGGTATTCGCTATTTCTTTGATATTGAGAAAGGTTTGAGCCTTAGGGTAGACTATGGAGTAGGTGAAAAACCCGCCGGTGAAAAAAGACAAAGCGGCCTCTATATAGGTTTGGGGCAAGCATTTTAACAACCCAACGCAATGGCTGTTTTGCAGCAATACTTTTTACAATAGTACCTGAAATTTTACCAATCAATGGTTATGCACAAGGAAGGTTAATATTTTGTAAAGGGTATATTAACCTAAAAATCATATTGCATTTTAATTACATTGTTGATATTTGCTAGACTAAAAAAAGCTTAGAATGAACACTAAAAATCTATTGCCGTTAATATTAGCAATTACATTTGCCTCTGCATCTGCTCAAACAAAAGTAAATAAACCAGTTGCAAATAGTAAAGCAGCCCAAAATCAAACATCAACTTCCGATTTATCACGACCTAAACTTGTAATTGGTTTGGTAGTTGACCAAATGCGATGGGATTATCTTTATCGCTATTATAACCGTTATCAAGCAAATGGCTTTAAACGACTTTTAAACGAAGGCTTTAGTTGTGAAAATACTCAAATTGACTATATACCAACTGTTACTGCTGCAGGACACACAGGAATTTATACCGGTTCGGTACCGGCTATTACTGGCATTGCAGGTAATGATTGGATTGTTCAAGCTACGGGTAAGAGTATGTATTGCACCCAAGATTCAACGGTTCAAACGGTTGGTAGTACCTCAAAAGCCGGACAAATGTCGCCACGTAATTTGCTAACTACTACTATAACGGATGAGTTAAAGCTGGCTACTAATTTTCGTTCAAAAGTAATCGGTATTGCTATAAAAGATAGAGGTGGAATTTTGCCAGCTGGGCATACGGCCGATGCAGCGTATTGGTTTGATGATAAAACAGGAAACTGGATTACCAGCACCTATTATATGAAAGATTTACCCCAATGGGCAAAAAATTTTAATGATCAAAAGCTTACAGAAAATTATTTAAAACTTGATTGGAACTCCTTGTATCCAATTAATACCTATGATCAAAGTACAGCAGATAGTACTAAATACGAAGGTAAGTTTAAAGGCACTAATGCTCCTACACTACCGGTAAAAACTTCTGTTTTATACAAGGACAATTTAGGATTAATAAGAGCAACTCCTTATGGAAATACCATTACCCTTGAAATGGCTAAAGCTGCTATTAATGGCGAAGATTTGGGTTTGCATGCAGTAACTGATTTTTTAGCGGTTAGTTTATCAACACCAGATTATATTGGGCATCAGTTTGGCGTAAATGCGGTAGAGGTTGAAGATACTTATTTAAGGCTTGATCTTGAATTGGCAAACTTCCTCGCCTTTTTGGATACCAAAGTAGGTAAGGGAAATTACACTATATTTTTAAGTGCCGACCATGGCGCCGCTCATAATACAGCGTTTTTAAATGACCATAATATTCCGGCAGGTGTATGGGATGATGGAGCGGTGAGAAAAGATTTAAACAAAATTTTATTCGACAAATACAAGGCAGAAAGCTTGGTATTGAGTTTAAACGATTATCAGGTAAATTTTAATAATACCACTATACTTAAATTAAATTTAAATATTAATGACATTAAAAAAGATTGCTTAGCATACTTACAAACCCAACCTGCCATTGCTTTTGCGGTTGATATGAAAAAAGCGGAAACTGCATCTGTTCCGGAAGAACTAAGGAAAAGAATTGTAAATGGTTATAACATTGCCAACAGTGGCGAAATTCAAATTATTTTAAAGCCAGGTTATTACGCTGGGCATGGATCTGGGGATGGCGGTCCAACTGGTACAACGCATGGTACTTGGAATCCTTATGATACACATATTCCATTAATATTTATGGGTTGGGGCATACAACATGGACAATTAAACCGTGAAACACATATGACTGATATTGCCCCTACTATAGCTGCTTTATTACATATACAAACACCTAACGGAAATATAGGAAAAACTATAAGTGAAGTATTGAAATAAGATTAGGTTTTACCTATAAAAAGCTTTTAGTATTGGGATGCATCCAAAGCTAAAAGCTTTTTTTATTCTTTCTTATAATCCTTGTGTACTATTAAAAAGCTTGCACGTTCAACCTTATGGAATGGAACATCCCAGTTACCCTGATAGGTAATTTTAACTGGTAACAATTCATCATTAAACTTTGCAAGTTCAATATTCATCTGCACATTAAAGTTGAAAAAAATATTGTTAAATTTCATATCAACATAACGACCCAAAATTTGGAAATTACGCATATCGAAAATTGTGGTCATTTCCTTAATCATGGTATCCCCATCAGAAGTGCTTGGCTTACAAACCACCTTAAATATATAAACCGGTATACTATCCAGATAAGTACCTCTTGAAAATTTATAAAAGTAATATTCTCGTAAATCGCGCGAAAAAATTTCTGTTTTACTGCTTATAAAGGGTATGCCTCTTACTCTGGTACCGGGAGCAAAAATCAAGGTTTTTAATTTATCCTTATAACTTTCATTCTTGCCTCCTGAGCCCGGTAAGGATGGCCCCTTAACAAAATCAGAATTGTAGGCATTCATAAATATATAATCAAACATCTCAACTGTATAAAGCTGATATTTTCCGTTCGATTTGTATAGCGTACCGCTATCCCTTTTCGCAATATATTCAATTTTATGAGCACCGGCTAAATTGCCATGTTTTAGTTTTCGATATATTTTACCATCAACCTTATTCTTTTTATCATAAGTAAATATCCTGTTTTCGGCAATAAAGGCGTATTTTTTCATATTATAAAAAGCCTTATAAAAACTAGTATCGGCTACCACAGCATCAATAAAATCTTGGGCATTCAACCTATGCGAGTGGATATTTACAGCCGAATCAATTACCACCGACATGATGGTATCGGGGTTAAAACGTTTAATTTGCTGGGCAAAAAGTTTTGGAGCTGCAAATAGGAATAATGAAGAAAAAATAAATACTTTTTTCATGTTTTAAAAGATAAGTAAGCTTGTGCAATTTACCAAAATTTAGTCTGCCTCAACAAACTCTTGTAAAACATGTGGCTTATAGGTATGTGTATTCACCTCGGCTTTTAGTTCATGCAAAATATTGTATAAGCCAAAATTAGTTCTGTTTACATAAATAAAATGCTTAACCCCACGAGCTTGTTTAAATTCGGGCATTTTGGCAACTTTTTCACCAAAACCATATAATTCATCAAAAAATGAAACTTCGCTAAAGTCGAACTTATCATTAATATACGGCTTGGCAAACAGGCTAATCATTTGTTTATACATGCCATAATAAAATTCAATTTGTTGTGGAGAGTCATTATCATGTATCATATCCAATTGTTTAAATGCCTTTATAGTTTCTTGGCGGTTATCAAACAAATTGGTGGACGTTAATGAAAAGAATGGGTAATAAAAATCGGCAGGCATTTCTTTAATACATCCAAAATCAATCACACCCAATTTACCATCGGGGGTAATCATAAAATTTCCTGGATGTGGATCGGCATGCACTGCTCTAAGTTCATGTTGCTGAAAATTATAAAAATCCCACAAAGCTTGTCCTATCAAATTTCTTAATTCCTGCGAAGGGTTGGTGCTCAAAAATTCGCGCAAGTGTTGGCCTTCCAGCCAATCCATGGTAATAATGCGCTTGCTTGATAACTCAGGATAGTATTTAGGGAAAACTACATTCTTTAAGTTTGCACAAGCAGTTGAAAACTCGATTGACCGGCGAACTTCTAATTCATAATCAGTTTCTTCCAGCAATCGCTCCTCAACTTCTTTCATGTAAACATCAAGCTCTTTTTCACTCATACCGAGCATCCTGAATGCAAATGGTTTAACTAATTTCAAATCGGATGAAATAGAATCTCCAACACCCGGATATTGAATTTTAACAGCTAATTTTTTTCCTTTTAGTTCAGCTTGGTGCACTTGCCCTATTGAGGCCGCATTTGATGATTTTACATTAAATTTATCATAAATTTGATCGGGTGTTTTCCCGAAATACTTTTTGAATGTTTGTACAATAAGTGGCCCCGATAGAGGTGGCGCGTTGTATTGTGATTGAGAAAACTTGTCTGTGTATGCTTGCGGAAGCAAATTTTTATCCATGCTAAGCATTTGGGCAACTTTTAAGGCACTTCCTTTAAGTTCGCTTAATGATTCATAAATATCTGAGGCGTTATCTTCATTTAACTCAGATTTATCCATCTGCGGGTTAAATAGTTTTTTTGAATAATGCTTAACATAATTACCACCAATTTTTATACCAGTAGTAACAAATTTAGCCGAACGTTGAACCTTGGAAGTTGGAATGCTATTTTGTTCTTTAGGAGAATCGTTTGTCATTTCTTTAATTTTTATAATAGGGTACAAGCCCTATAATTAGGCAGTACTTATATAAGAAGGGAGTAATAAAATACTTTCAATAAAAACTATAAGCCCATCTTTTCCTTCATTCCACTGTTTTTTGCTAAAAACTTTCCGTATTCTAGTAAATTATCAATTGGAGAGCGTTGGAAAAGGTCGAAGGTTACGTTTACACCCTTTTCAATGGCTTCGTCAGTTTTTTCAAATCCGGTTGATAAATCGTTCATCCAAAAATTTAAAACAAAAACAAACTGTATCCATAGGGCGTCCTTATAACGCTCTGTTAAAAATTTACGGTCTGATATTTCGTTTGATTCTATGCCTTCATAAATCAATCCATCAAAAAAAGTTTCAAAGTTTGATTTTAAACCGGTTAATACCTTTGGAGTAGTAAAACCTTTTGGATGGCTTTTTAAACTAAAAATGGCAAAGCTGCGACTTCCTTTCAACAGTTCAAAAAAGCTATAAAAAAAGGATAGTCCTTTTTCTCTGGTATTGTATTGGCTCCAAACCTCCTGAGTTTTTATCTCCTCAATAGTTTTTGTAGTAAAACCAGTCCAAATACTTTGTTCAAGAGCATCAAACGATCCAAAAAAATTATAAAACTCCTCTTCCGTTAAATCATTTTGTTTAGCGAAAATATAAACTGAATTTGGCTGTTTTCCTTCAGTTAAAACAAAATCAATGTATGCGGTTTGTATGCTATCAATAGTTGCCATAACAATTTTATTTTTAATAGATTAATGGTGTAAAGGTAGAAGTTATACTATTCTTAAATGTCATTCCTGCGCTATAATTAACGGATATTTATATACTATTTTCCACTAAATAAATGATTTACTTTTTTTCATAAAACACATCTCCTATTCAAAAAAATTCGGAAAGCATATATTACTTTCATCAAACTATTTTAAATATTTTATCTATTTTGTATATTTATTTTATTAATTTGTTTTTTAATAGTTAACTGTATAACAGTGAAATTAATTTTAACTAGCTTTTACAATATATTTATGTTGACAGCCTGTAAAATAATACAATTTGGTCGCAATATCGCAAATTAAATTACAATTTTGTACATCTTTATGCTTGAATTAAGTTTTGTTTAAATGGGCGAAAAAACAATATTGGTTTGGTTTAGGAATGATTTAAGAATTCATGACAATGAAATACTTTTGGAGGCAATTAAAAAGGCCGACAAGGTATTACCTGTTTATTGTTTTGACCCATACTATTTTACCAAAAATGAGTATAATAATTACAAAACCGGGATACTAAGAGCTCAGTTTCTAATTGAATCAGTATCTGAACTACGTAAAAATTTAAGAAATAAAGGTGCGGAATTAATCATAAGGATTGGCGACCCAGCTCTTATTTTACCTAAAATTGCTGAAGATTACCAAGTATCTGAGGTTTATCACCATCGAGAGGTTGCCCATGAAGAAACTAACATTTCAGAAAAAGTGGAAGCCGCATTATGGAAGTTAAAATTAAACCTCAAACATTTTATAGGTCATACACTCTATCATAAGGAAGATCTACCCTTCCCAATAAAAGATATTCCTGATAGCTTTGTATTGTTCAAAAAGAAAATTGAGCGCGAAAGTATAGTACGGCAATGTTTACCCACTCCAGAAATTATCAAAATTCCAACTATTACCAATGCAGGAGAAATACCCAACTTATCTAGTCTTGGCTTTATGTCCGATATGTTGGGCAATTCAAGCAATCCGCAGGGTTTAAATGGTGGAGAAGATGCTGCCTTATTACAATTAAAAACCAATATAAAAGATAGCATACAAAATAACTGGAAACCTTTACGTAATGGGCTTAATACTTATTATTCATCAAAATTATCGGCTTGGATTGCTTTAGGCTGCATTTCATTAAGGCACGTATATTGGGAAGTTATAAACAACAACCCTGAACATTTAAGTCCACCACAGCAGCAATTAATAGTTGATTTACTATGGCGTGATTACTTTAGATTTATGTTTAAGAAACATGGACAGAAGTTTATACCCCCTTTAAATAGCTCATTCATTGAAGAAAATTCCAATGAAACCTTCGCATTTGAGCACTGGAAAATGGGAAAAACGGGAGTTGATTATATAGATGCCATCATGAACGAATTAAATGAAACAGGCTTTATTATCAATAGCAACAGACAAATTACAGCCAGTTTCTTAATAAACACCTTAAAAGTTGACTGGAGAAAAGGAGCCGCTTACTTTGAAGAAAAGTTAATAGATTATTCGCCAGCAAGTAATTGGGGGAATTGGGCCTTTATAGCTGGCTATAATAACGCAATTGCCAGTAAATATCTAATTGCGACAGCTCCATCAAAAGTAACCGAAAATAAAACATCAGTTATAAACAACTAATAAGCAACTACTTAATGCTTATATTCTGGTAAAATCCATATTACATATTAAAAAGTATTACCTCATTTACCCAAATTATTTTTTACTTTGCCTAAAATTACGTAAAGAAAAATTTACCTAAAATAATAACAAGACTAAATTTTTGTTAAACAAGATTTATAAATTATTTTATAAGGTATATAATGCTATATGTTTACTTTTGTAAAGTTTTAAAAGATTGGTTTTTATGGATCGTCTCAATTATATTAACAGCGCAAATGCTGCATACATATCTTCCTTATACGAAACGTATAAAAATGACCCTGAAGCAGTAGACTTTGGATGGCAGAAATTTTTTGAAGGTTTTGATTTTGGGAAAAATTCATCAACTGCACCAGTTGTAACCAATACAGGTAAGGATGAGCATTTTTTAAAAGAAATTAATGTTTTGAACATGATTAGTGGCTATCGAACTCGAGGCCATTTATTTACAAAAACAAACCCCGTTCGAGAGCGCCGCAAGTATTTCCCCGGAAAAGAGCTTGACACATTTGGTTTAACTGAAGCCGATTTAAATACCGTTTTTAATGCAGGTGTAGAATTAGGCATTGGCCCGGCCAAATTAAGAGACATAAGAGATTTACTTGAAGAAACCTATTGCCAATCAATAGGTGCAGAATACATGTACATCCGAAACCCTATCAAAATAAAATGGTTTGAAGATAGGATGGAAAGCAAGCGAAATACCCCTTCATTTAACATTGAAGAGAAAAAGCTACTCCTCAAAAAACTAAATGACGCCGTTGTATTCGAAAATTTTTTAGGTACTAAATTTCTAGGTCAAAAAAGATTCTCGCTTGAAGGAGCTGAAGCATTAATACCAGCGCTTGATTCGGTTATCCAAAAAGGTTCAGAATTTGGAATTGAAGAATTTACCATTGGTATGGCACATAGAGGTCGCTTAAACGTGCTTACCAATATTATGGAAAAACCTTATAAGGAGATTTTTTCTGAATTTCAAGGTAAAAATTTTGATGAAGATTCGCCAATAAGCGGCGACGTAAAATACCATCTTGGTTATTCTACTGATGTAGTTAGTCCAACTGGCAAGGGCATTCACTTGAGTTTATGCCCAAATCCTTCCCACCTTGAAGCAGTTGACCCGGTAGTTGAAGGCATCACTCGTTCAAAAATTGATTTTAAATATGAAGGCGATCATTCAAAAATAGCCCCAATATTAATCCACGGAGATGCTTCAATAGCAGGCCAAGGCATTGTTTATGAGGTTTTGCAAATGGAAAAGTTGGATGGATATAGCACAGGTGGCACCATTCATATTGTAATTAATAACCAAATTGGTTTTACCACCAATTATAAAGACGCCCGCTCAAGCACGTATTGTACCGACGTAGCCAAAACGGTATTATCACCCGTTTTTCACGTCAATGGTGATGATGTTGAGGCTTTGGCCTATGTAGTTAATTTGGCAATGGAATATCGTCAGGTATTTCATGAAGATGTTTTTATAGACATTTTATGTTATCGTAGGTATGGGCACAATGAGGCCGACGAGCCTAAATTTACCCAGCCGGTTTTATATAAGGCTATAGAAGCACATCCCAATCCACTCGAAATTTATAAGGAAAAGTTAATTACCGAAGGAAGCATTGATTTGGCATATGCCCAAAAGGTTGAGAAAGAATTTAGAAACCATTTGCAAGAAAAATTGGATGAATCAAAAGCAGAAGATAAATTTACTGATACGATTCAAATGTTTGAAGGTGCATGGCAAGGTTTACACATTGCCGAACCTCGTGAAGCTTTTGCTCCTGTTGATACACATGTAGCTGAAAACGATTTGCTTGAAATTGGCAAAAAAATTACTCAATTACCTCCCGGAAAAGAGTTCTTCAAAAAAATTGAAAAACTTTTTGAAGAGCGTAGCCAAATGGTTAGCAAAACCCACGTATTTGATTGGGCCATGGGCGAGTTATTAGCCTACGGAAGTTTACTTAAAGACGGATATCCGGTTAGGTTAAGTGGAGAAGATGTTAAAAGAGGAACTTTCTCACATCGTCATGCTGTTTTAACTTTGGTTGATTCGGAAGATGAGTATGTACCACTTGATACGATTGGTAACATTGCGAAATTCAGTATATTTAATTCATTGCTTTCTGAATATGGCGTGCTTGGTTTTGAATATGGATATGCTTCAGCAAACCCTAATGCCTTAACTATTTGGGAAGCTCAATTTGGCGACTTCTTTAATGGCGCACAAATTATTGTAGACCAATACATAGCCAGTGCCGAAACAAAATGGCAACGTGGTAATGGTTTGGTAATGTTGTTGCCGCATGGGTATGAAGGTCAAGGGCCAGAACATTCATCGGCCCGTATTGAACGATTTTTAGAACTTTGCGCAGAAAGCAATATTCAAGTTGCCAATTGTACTACCCCTGCTAACTTATTTCATATTTTAAGAAGACAAATGCTACGTGATTTCAGGAAGCCTTTGGTTATTTTTACACCAAAAAGCCTCTTACGTAGCCCAAAATGTGTTTCAAAATTGGAAGAGTTTACAAATGGTAAGTTTCATGAATTGATTGATGATGATTATGCCGAAGTAAGTCTGGTTTCTAGGGTTTTGCTTTGTACAGGAAAAATTTACTATGATTTATTGGAAAAACAACAAGCAGATAAACGTAATGATGTGGCCATAGTAAGAATTGAACAACTTTATCCTACTCCAATAGTTCAAATATTAAAGATTAAAGCTAAATACAATAAAGAAACCGAGTTTATTTGGGTACAAGAAGAGCCTGAAAATATGGGAGCGTGGCCATATATTTGCCGCAAATTCCATAATGATCATGTTATAAACCTGCAGGTAATTTCTCGTCATGAAGGAAGTAGTACTGCAACTGGCTTTGCTAAACAACATGCAGCTCAACAAGCCTATATTGTAACGAAGGCTTTTGAACCTGCCGAAAAGGATGAAATAACATTGGCAAATAAAGAAAGCGACAAAAAGTTAGCTGGTTTAGAAGCACATTAATTGAAATTATAGGCTAGGCTACAAATAAAATGGTTTTATTAAGGGATAACAAACCAATCCAATTTTGTTAATACTCATTTAAACTTCAACAATTACATACAACTCAATAATTAGAATTAAATAAACATGGGTTTAGAAATAAAAGTTCCTACAGTAGGTGAATCAATTACAGAAGTAACCCTTTCGAGGTGGATAAAGAAAAACGGTGATGCTGTAAAAATGGATGAAGTGATTGCCGAATTAGAATCAGACAAAGCCACATTTGAGCTTACTGCCGAAAAGGAAGGAATACTTAATACTGTAGCTAACGAAGGTGATGTTTTACCAATTGGAGCCATAGTAGCAACCATTTCTGATGGAATTGCCAGTACAAGCCAATCAGCAACTGTGGTTAATAATTCAACCCCTGAAATAAAAAAAGAAGTGACTCAAGCTGCATCGAATATCTCAACATCATTACAAGTCAAAGTTCCAACAGTTGGAGAATCAATTACTGAGGTTACTTTATCACGTTGGATTAAAAAAGATGGACAAGAAGTAGCCATGGATGAAGCAATTGCCGAACTTGAATCTGATAAAGCTACTTTTGAGCTAACTGCCGAAAAAGCCGGAGTATTAAAAACTTTGGCTAACGAAGGTGATGTTTTGCCAATTGGAGCAGTAATTTGTTCGATTGAAGGAAGTGGCGCGGTAAAAACTGCCATAGCTACTGAGCAATCAACTATTATAAAAGATTCGACTTATGCTTCTGGAGTTCCATCTCCTGCAGCTGCTAAAATTTTAGCCGAAAAAGGAGTTGACCCTAAATCAGTTGCCGGAAGTGGAGTTGGAGGACGAATAACCAAAGAAGATGCTTTATTTGCTGATAAAATAGCGGAAAACCCCCAAGGTGGCAAATTAGCTGATGCTGGAAACCAAAAAGCACCAGAAAAAACAACAAAAATAGAATCCCCTGCCTTAAGCGGAGCAAGAGCCGACAGGAGAGAGAAAATGTCGTCACTTCGTAAAACGGTTGCAAAACGCCTTGTTGCAGTTAAAAATGAAACTGCAATGCTAACTACTTTTAATGAGGTAGATATGGCCCCAATCATGGAGTTACGCTCGAAATACAAAGATAAATTTAAAGAAAAGCATGGGGTTGGTTTAGGGTTTATGTCATTTTTTACTAAAGCAGTATGCGAAGCTTTGAAAGAATGGCCTGCAGTAGGTGCCCGTATTGAAGGAGAAGAAATAGTATACAGTAATTTTGCAGATATTTCAATAGCTGTTTCGGCTCCAAAAGGGTTGGTAGTGCCGGTTATAAGAAATGCTGAAAGCATGACTTTGGCCGAAATTGAAAAAGCAGTAGCAGCACTAGCAGTTAAAGCTCGCGAAAATAAACTGACTTTAGAAGAAATGACTGGTGGAACCTTTACAATTACCAATGGCGGAGTTTTTGGGTCAATGCTTTCAACCCCAATTATCAACTCACCTCAATCAGCAATATTAGGAATGCACAACATAATTGAGCGCCCGGTTGCTGTAAATGGGCAAGTAGTTATCAGACCTATGATGTATTTGGCTTTATCCTATGACCATAGAATTATAGATGGTCGTGAATCTGTTAGCTTTTTAGTGCGAGTAAAACAGTTACTAGAAGATCCGGCTAGGTTATTATTAGGAGTATAATTAATAATCAGGTTATAGTTTAATCAATACAAAAAAATGGGTGTTATCCGAATTAGGTTAACGCCCATTTTTTTTAATCCATTTCCATAAATTTTTGCTTATAGTTCCTTTAATGTACCTTTAATTCTGGCAATAGTAGCTTCTATACCAAGCATGCTCGCAATATCAAATACATGAGGCCCAAATTTGCCACCAACTAGCATTACTCTAAAGGGAAGCATTAAATCACCAGCTTTTATTCCTAATTCTTCTGCGAGAGTTTTAAATATGGTTTCTATTGCTTGTGGTGCTAAATCATTCTCAACCTTAATTTTGGTAATAAAAGTCTCAAAAAAATGTGTTTTCTCAGCGTTCCATTTAGGTTTTATAGCGGCAATATCAATTTGCGTTGGATTTTGGAAAAAGTAAGCAGATTGCTGATAAAAATCCTCCATTAATATACAGCGATCTTTTATCAAGGTGATTACCGAGGGAAGATATTCAGTATTATTAATTACTATACCATTCTTTTCAAGTATTGCTTTTACCTGTGGTAGTAAATTAATTGTATCCGTCCTTTTTATCCATTCAGCATTAAACCACTTTGCTTTTTCATAATCAAATTTGGCTCCTGCCTTACTTATCCTATCAATTGAAAATTTTTCAACCAGCTCTTTTAGTGTAAATAATTCCTGGTCGGTACCATCGTTCCAGCCTAAAGTTGCCAAAAAGTTTATAAATGCCTCCGGTAAAAACCCTAATTCTTTAAAGCCTAGAGCCAATTCACCTGTTTTAGCATCTAACCAATTCATTGCATAAACAGGAAATCCTAGTCGTATTCCGTCGCGCTTGCTTAGTTTTCCATTTCCATCAGGTTTTAAAATAAGCGGCAAGTGCGCCCATTGTGGCATTTCGTTTTTCCAGCCTAAATATTCCCATAACAAAATATGTACAGGTGCCGATGGTAGCCATTCCTCTCCCCTAAATGCATGCGAAATTTTCATTAAATAATCATCAACCACTACTGCTAAATGATAGGTTGGCATACCATCTGCTTTTAACAATACCTTATCATCAACCTGATTGGATTCAAAAGTTACCTGCCCGCGAATCATGTCATTGAATCCAATTTTTTCATCAGCGGGCACCTTTATTCTAATTACATAAGGCATTTTTGCTGCAATTAATTGGGCTACCTCATCAGGTGGTAGGGTTAATGAATTTTTTAAACCATTTCTATACAATAAATTATATTGAAAGTTAGGAGTATCTTTTCGTAGTTGCTCCAGATCTTCGGATGTATCAAACGCATAATAGGCATTTCCTGAGGCAATTAATTTTTCGGCATATTCTCGGTAAATTTCTTTGCGGTCACTTTGTCGGTATGGAGCATATGCACCACCTGCATCAGGGCTTTCATCAGGGTTAAGTCCACACCAACTTAAACAGTCCATAATATATCGCTCGGCACCCGCAACATACCTATTTTGATCGGTATCCTCAACTCGTAATATAAATTTACCGCCGTGTTGTTTAGCAAAAAGATAATTAAATAAAGCTGTTCGAACACCTCCTAAGTGTAGGCCACCTGTTGGACTTGGTGCAAAACGCACCCTAACATTTTTCTCAACCATAAGGCTGTAAAGATAGTGCTTAGTATTTAAGTGTTGAAACTGGGTAACCGAATAATTTTATTAAACAATAAATGAAGAAAAATTTTGATTATTAAAATATCAATCGTAATATTGCAATATAAACATGGGACTCACAAAAACAGAAATATTTACCGACGAGCAAAATAGCCTGGCCATTAAGCTTAAAGCCTTGGCACATCCGGCACGTATTGCCATTTTGCAGCAAATAATTAAGGCGAATGCTTGTATTTGTGGCGATTTAGTTGACGAATTGGGTTTGGCTCAACCAACAATTTCGCAGCATTTAAAAGAGCTCAAAAATGCCGGATTAATAAAAGGGACCATAGAGGGTGTAAGTGTTTGCTATTGTATAAATCCAATAGTGTGGGCCGAGTTAAAAGAACAATTAAGTACTTTCTTTAACACGTTTGATAACACCTGCTGTTAAAAAAATTTAAAAATATCAATTGTAATATTGCAATAAGAAAATAAAATAATTATGAAAAGCGAACAAGAACTTAAGGAACTGGTAAGACAAAAGTACAGTGAAATAGCTTTACAAGACAAAGAAGACAACCAAGCATCCTGCTGCGGAGCAACCAATTGTAGTACAGAAGTTTATAATATTATGAGCGATGATTATACACAACTGGAAGGTTATAACCCTGATGCCGATTTGGGTTTAGGTTGTGGATTGCCAACACAATTCGCAAAAATAAAGAAAGGCGATGTGGTGATTGATTTAGGTTCGGGAGCGGGAAACGATGCTTTTATTGCCAGAGCAGAAGCAGGCGAAACAGGAAAAGTTATCGGGGTTGATTTTTCCGAGGCGATGTTGAACAAAGCCCGTGCAAATGCTGATAAGCTTGGCTTTAATAATGTTGAGTTTAGATTTGGTGACATCGAAAATATGCCCGTTACATCAAATACGGCTGATGTTATTGTAAGCAATTGTGTTTTAAATCTTGTTCCAAATAAGGATGCTGTTTTGAAAGATATTTACCGGGTTTTGAAGCCGGGAGGTCATTTTAGCATATCGGATGTTGTATTGATTGGCACATTACCTGCCGGCTTGCAAAAGAGCGCGGAAATGTATTCGGGTTGTATATCGGGAGCGATCCAGAAGGGAGAATATTTAGAGCTGATAAAACAAAATGGTTTTGAAAACCTGACTATCCAGAAAGAAAAGATCATTAGTTTACCTACCGATATTTTAAGGGAGCATTTAAACGAGGAAGAAATTGCGGCATTTAAAAGCGGTGGAGCTGGCATATTCAGTATTACAGTATATGCCGAAAAACCGTTAGAAGTTAAAGCTTGCTGCGCACCGGATTGTTGTTAATTATTCACATCTTTCAAAATGTATGAATAATAAATTTAAGATTGGTATCCTGGGAAACTTAGATGAAACATATCTGCCTCATTACAAAATGAACAGCTGTTTTACGGAATTTCAGGATACCTTTAACTTTACCTTTGAATGGATTCCAACAGAAAAACTTGAAGA
Source organism: uncultured Mucilaginibacter sp. (assembly GCA_903927645.1). Lineage (GTDB taxonomy): Bacteria > Bacteroidota > Bacteroidia > Sphingobacteriales > Sphingobacteriaceae > Mucilaginibacter. Next base: position 2,971 of record CAIYNX010000216.1, on the reverse strand, counting down.
ATTTGATGTTGCTATTTTGGATTCATATAATGGTATTATTGCAGGCTCCGGACCATACAATAGCAAGGAAGGTGTAATAAACGGTATAAAATATGCCCGTGAAAATCACTTGCCGTTTTTAGGAACTTGTAGTGGGTTTGGTTATTCAGTGTTGGAATTTGGTAAGGCATTATTTGAGTTAGAAACAGTTCATCATCCGCTGGAAGGAATACAAACAAATGAAAATCAAATTTTTCTACAGCCGTTAAACGCCTGCGGACTAGACATGTATCCTATAACATTTACTCCTGTTTTAGGCACCTTGACAGCTGGTATATATAGCAAAACTCCAGATATATCAGAGCTTTCACATTGTCATTATGGTATAAGTTTGGAAATGATTAAGCATTTCGAAAGTGCTGGATTTTTAGTAGCGGGTTATGATGAGATAGGCGAGCCTAAAATAATGGAATACACAAAAAATATGTTCTTTGTTATCGCATTATTTTATCCGCAATTAAATTCAAATCGTAAAAATCCACATCCATTGCTTGAATCTTTTTTACAAGCAGCATTAGAAACTATTATTTAAGTTGATTACAAAATTAAATAATTTGGATTTTTAAAATATCAATCGTAATATTGCATTATACAATATGGGATTAACAAAAACAGCAAATTTTACAGATAGGCAAAATCAATTGGCTCAGATTTTGAAGGCGATAGCTCACCCAGCACGCATTGCAATACTTGATCATTTACTTAAAGCGAATGCTTGTATCACTGGAGATTTAGTGGGAGTTACTGGCTTATCCCAAGCAACTACATCACAACATTTGCGTGAGTTAAAGGAGGTAGATTTAATAAAGGGTACCATTGAAGGTACAGCAATGAATTATTGCATCAATCAGGTTAAATGGAAAGAATACAGAACAATGTTAAATACATTTTTCGTCGATTTTAAAATTGATGATTCTTGTTGTTGATTTTTTTTATACAATTTATCGTTAAATTGCTATATAGCTGTACAAACACAAAAATTTATACTAATTAGTAATGACAACACATAAAAAATGACTGTTTAGCTAATTCTTAAAATTGCCAAACGGCAGAAACTTTTTTTAACAGTTACTTTAAAAATAATTAAAACAAACATGAGTGCTAATAATTGTGCCCCAGCGGTCGAAAGAAAAAAACTGAGCTTCCTTGATAGGTTTCTAACCTTATGGATATTTTTGGCAATGGCCGTTGGTGTAGGTATTGGTTACTTTATTCCATCATCATCTGGCTTTATCAATTCGTTTTCGAGCGGAACAACAAATATTCCATTGGCTATTGGCCTGATATTGATGATGTACCCACCCTTGGCGAAAGTAAAATACGAAAAAATGGGGGAGGTTTTTAAAGATACGAAAGTTTTAAGCGCCTCTCTAATTCTAAATTGGGTTGTTGGACCTGTGCTAATGTTTGTTTTAGCCATTACACTATTACGTGATCACCCGGCTTATATGGTGGGTTTAATATTAATTGGACTTGCTCGCTGTATTGCCATGGTAGTGGTTTGGAACGAACTTGCCGAGGGAAACCGTGAGTATGCCGCCGGATTAATTGCCCTTAACAGTATATTTCAGGTATTGCTATACAGTGTTTATGCCTATGTATTTATTACTGTATTACCACCCTTGTTTGGTTTAAAGGGTTTAGCTGTTAACATTACTATTTTAGAAATAGCCAAAAGTGTAGGTATTTATTTGGGTATACCGTTTGCGGCAGGTATCATCAGCCGATATACGCTTATTAAATTGAAAGGGGAAGAATGGTTTCAAACTAAATATGTCCCTATTATTTCACCAATTACCTTAATTGCTTTATTATTTACCATTTTGGTTATGTTTAGCTTAAAAGGGAATCTGATTGTTCAAATTCCTTTTGATGTAATTCGTATTGCCATACCATTGGTAATATATTTTACGGTCATGTTCATCCTTAGTTTTTTTATCGGGAAATCATTTGGCGCCGATTATTCAAGGAGCGCATCTATTGCATTTACGGCAACTGGCAATAATTTTGAATTAGCCATTGCGGTTGCCATAGGTGTTTTTGGCATTAATTCCGGTGAAGCTTTTGCTGGAGTAATTGGTCCATTGGTAGAAGTCCCTGCCCTAATAGCCTTAGTTAACCTAGCTTTTTGGTTTCGTAAAAAATATTATATCATTAAACCACTACAAAATTTATAACTATGAAAATCGCGTTATTTTCCGACATACATGCAAACCTGCCTGCCTTAGAAGCATTTTTTGCGAACGTTGAAACACAAAAACCTGATGCCATTTATTGTCTGGGCGATTTGGTGGGCTACAATATTTGGCCCAATGAGGTGATTGATGAAATTAGGAAACGAGGCATTCCATGCATTGCCGGAAACTACGACTTTGGCATTGGAAGGCACAGTGATGATTGCGGTTGCGCTTACAAAACCGACGAAGAAAAGGCATTAGGCAAAATCTCAATTGCCTATACTAATGAGGTAGTAAAAGACGAACAACGTGCTTATTTACGTACCCTGCCAGCACACATTCGTTTGGAGTTTCAATTAAACCACGATCAATTGAATGTATTATTTGTACATGGGAGTCCGCGTAAAATTAATGAATATTTATTTGAGGATAGAGACGAAAAAAGCTTGTTACGTATAATGGAAGTAGCCGATGCTGATGTTATGTGTTTCGGGCATACCCATCAACCCTATCACCGCGTTTTACCATTTGAAACCACTGAGGTTACCCATTATCGCCATGCTATCAACATTGGTTCGGTAGGTAAGCCAAAGGATAAAGACCCAAAGGGAGGTTATGTACTATTGCACATTAACGAAGATACCTCAACCAAAAACAAAGAGAGTATACAGGTTGAATTTATCCGGTTTGATTACGACATAGAACGTGCAGCCAAAGCGGTTGAGGATAGCCCATTGCCTAATGAATACGCGGAT
>CAIYNX010000215.1 GCA_903927645.1 uncultured Mucilaginibacter sp. | reverse complement strand
AATCCAAAAGTATTAAATACTCCTTTTAAAAATTTGGATTTGGTTTGTATTTTAGTTAAATCCAAATCTGCAGAGAGGTAAAATTGTCTATTTCTTTCAAATTTTGGCAATAAAATATCATTGTATGATTCCGGATTTGTTCTTCCGCCTAACATTCCATCGGCTCCATAACCTAATGCAAGGTTTAAACATTTTGGGAACTTAGATTCCTTAGGCAAAAAAGAAGCTATATTAAAAGAAAGCCAGTAGTTTTGTCCGTTGTAATCTTTAATCCATGTCTCTGTCCAATTGTCGCCATATAAATCAGGACGATATTTAGCATATTCAGTAGGCATATAAGACCACTTTAGTGAAATTCTTTGAGTTTTCCATTGTAATTGTTGCGACATAAATAAAACTGCTCCAACAGTATTTGCAGTAAAATCACCTAAAGAAAATCCCCAATTCTTGGAATAACCATCAAAAATTTCAATTGAAGATAAATAAACCCAACCTAAGCCTCCTCCAAATAATACTGCTCTTTTCTCATCAACATTAGACCATTTTAACATGCCATAACCAATTTTGCCAACATAATAAGAAGTGGTAACATGTCCACATTTATCCATTTGTAACCATTCTTCGTTATCATTAAAAAAATGAAAATTAGTATGAGGATAATCTTTATACCACAAATCATATAAACCGACTAAACTTCCAGTGTGTGCAATAAGTTGAGCTGATAGTGAACCTGCGAATTTTTTATAATTTATTTTTGAACTATCTGTTTGGGCACTTGAATATTTAATATTAATAATAAAAGTAATCGCAAAAAAACAAACTATCAATCTTTTTGAAGATAGATAAGAAAATAAATTTGGATATTTCTTTTTTGATTTCATATTTTATTTTATCCTACTTTAAAACTTAGACAATTGATTTTTATAAAAAGTTGCTTTTAAGATTAACAAATAAATCACTTTTTTTATTAGGGTTTAGTCTTAATGAAACAGCAGGAGATTGCACATGGGCGGCTAAAAAAGCGTCCTTGTTAAAACCTTTTACGCCAAGGAGGTTTTCCAATAAAGCCGAAGGAATATTATTCAAAATTAGTAATTAATATATTTTATAATTTTATTGAAAGACATTGAAATAACCAACTAAACTCACTTGAAATTTTTCTATTTCTTAATTTGGTCTGTGGCTTTTTGTAGTGCAATTTCTATTTCTTGTGCCAATATTTTGCAATTGGGTTCATTAAACATGTTAGAGTGGTCGCCAGGAATTTCATATACATCAACACCTTGCAAAGCATAATTACGCCACCCTAAGTATTCAAAATCATTTATAAAATAAGGACGTTCTTTTGCTCTAAAAACTACTACTTTGCCATTATATTTTTCAAGCTTGTATTTTGCAAGTGCTTTATGATGAATATCATTAATTTTGTCCATCAATCTATAAAATGAAGCTGTTTCAGGCGTATGTTTTTCATGTATGTGCAAAAATTCATACACCCTTCTTTTTAGGCTTATTAATTGATAATTGATTACCTTTTTAGGGTTAACTGCGAATGATTGTATAATCCACCTAATTTTTGGGAGTTGACGTTTAAATTTTTCTGTTATTTTCAGTTTCCAGTTCAGGTAGTTTTCTGCCTTATAAACATCGGTATCCAACATACCCAACATTAATACTTTTCTATTCATTTGTTGCAATTGCTTTGCCATCTCATATGCTACATATCCACCAAATGAGTAACCAGCAATTGCATACGGACCTTTGGGATTTTGTTTTATAATAGCTTCAATATAGTATTTTGCAATCTCACAAATACTACTTAATGCATCTTCTTTGCCTTCAATACCCTTAGGTTGCAAACCATATACCGGCTGTTCGGCGTGGATGTTTCTAGCTATTCCACTAAAATTAATTACATTCAGATTGTCGCCATGTATTAGGTAAATGGGAGGTCTATTGCCGGTGGGCTTTATGGCTACCAAAGGGCTAAACTCTGAAAACGAACTATTAGTGTTCATTAGCCGTGCCAGCTTTTCTATTGTAGAATGGTCGTAAACAGAAACCATAGGCAATTGTATGCCCTTGTCTTTTTCTATTCTACACATCATATCAATAGCAATGAGAGAATTGCCACCTAGTTCAAAAAAATTATCTTTAATGCTTATGTTTTTAGTTTGCAATACGTCTTCCCACAAATGCAATAGATACTTTTCTTCATTATTAGTAGGGGCAAAATAACCCGAAGTATTAGCAGAAACCACTTTTTCGGGTGCAGGAAGTGCAAACCGATCTATTTTGCCACTTACCGTATAAGGAAACTCTTTTAATATCACAAATGCATCAGGAACCATATACAAAGGCAGTTTTGAGGCTACTTCGCTTTTAATATATGATTCATTTATTTTATTATCTGCAACAATTGCATAGGCAACAATCCTTCTGTGACTAGGTACATCTTCTCTCACAATTACTTTTACTTGGCTTATACCTGCAATATTTCCAATTACCACTTCAATTTCCGACAGTTCTACTCTATAACCGCCCTTAATTTTTACTTGTTCATCTGCCCTACCCTGAAATTGTAGACTTCCATCATTATTATAAGAAGCTAAATCTCCCGTTCTGTAAACTCTTATTTCGCCTAATGTAGGATGAGTCCATTGTATAAATCGTTCAAGTGTTTGTTCTGGTTTGTTTAAATAATATAAAGCAACACAATCACCGTTAATAAGTATTTCACCAGTTCCACCATTTTGCAATAATTGCAAATTACTATCTACCAAAAATAAATTGGCACCGGCAACCGGCTTCCCAATTGAAGGAATGGCTTCCCAATTTTGGGCATTCCCTTTTAGTTTCAGCTCAGTTACCCAAACACTGGTTTCTGTTGGTCCATATACATTCATCAATGTACATTCATTCATTACCTTAAAAAAATCAGCAATTTGTGGTGTAATCCTAAGCAGTTCACCTCCTGTAATAATTTCATTT
>CAIYNX010000214.1 GCA_903927645.1 uncultured Mucilaginibacter sp. | reverse complement strand
TAATAAAATTTAATTTCAATAAAAAAATTATTTCTGAATGTTAATTATATTTGCAATCAATTAAATTACAACCCAATGAAAAAAATTGTTTTATACCTTATATTAACAATATTCTCTTCTAAAATAATTGCTCAAAACTGGCAAGGGAAAGTAACATATAATGAAATCATAAATCAAAAAAAAAATACTGACCTAGGCGTAAATAACATTAGTGTAAATATACCTCGTGATAGTATTGGATTTAGCAATATTTTATTTTTTAATAATACAAATTCTTATTATGTAAGTGATAGTAACCTTATTAACGGTAAACCGAATGACAATAATTTAGATAGCTTATTAAAAAATTCAAAAAAAATAGTTTCAGGTAAATCTATATCTTTTTCTATTAAAATAAACCCTTTTACCGATGATGTTGGGGAAGTTTTCGCAATGGATTTTGAGAAAAAAAACTTGGAAATGCGCCGCTTGGTACGTGAAAAAGGATTTATGAGTTCGGAACCTATTCCAGCCATAAAATGGCAACTTTTAAACGAAGAAAAATATTTTGGCTCATTAAAATGCCAAAAAGCTACTGCCAATTTTAGAGGGCGTGCATATATAGTGTGGTTTTGTCCCGAGATACCCATAAGTGCCGGGCCTTGGAAACTACAGGGTTTACCGGGTTTAATTTTGGACGCCAGAGATACAGATAATGATATACAATTTAATTTTGAATCTATCGAAATACCTCTAAAGCAACAAGTAAAAACAACACCTCTAAAAAATGCTACTGGTAAATGGATTCCATTTGATGAATTTAAGCATATTTGGCTTACAGAAAATGAAAAGGCAAATAAAATATCTAATTCAATGAGGCCAAAAGGGGATCTAGGTTTTGTTAAATCCTTCGAAAATCCTATTGAAACAAGTTACGAATGAGATTTAAATTAAGGCTTGTTTTACTTTTTTTTTTAGTAGGTTATCTAAAGTCATTAAATGCCCAAAATAAGCAAAGTATACGTGGACACGTAACAGATTTGGATAGTTTACCCTTAATCCATGCAACTGTCACCTTAAAAGCAGGAAAAAATAAACCTATTATTGCCTTTGCTTCAACAAACGATAATGGCACCTACAATATTTCAACCATATGCAATTGCGATAGCTTGATATTGAATGTAATATATTTAGGTTACGAAAACAAGTCTGTAATAATATTGGGTGATGAGTTACGAAAAAATACAAGCATAATAAAAAACTTTGCATTAGGTAAAGACAATATTTTACTTAAGGATGTAATAATAAAACCACCTATAAGGAAAGTAAGAGTATTTAAAGATACTATAACCTTTACTGCCGATTCATTCAGGAATAAAACTGACAGAACAACAGAGGAGTTGTTAAAAAGGTTACCAGGAGTCGATGTTGATAAAAACGGAAGCATAACAGCTAACGGTAAATCAATAAAAACTGTATTAATTGAAGGCGATAACTTGTTTAACGGCAATTACAAAATGCTGACCAAAAACATGAATGCTGATGTAATTGATAAAGTACAAATAATTGATAAATACATTGATAACCCCCTTTTAAAAGGGATTGCAAACTCACATGATGAAGTTTTAAATATTACCCTAAAAAAAGACAGGAAAAAACTTTTATTCGGAAATGCTAATTTAAGCATTGGGAATAACGGAAGGTATGATTATAGTTCTAATTTGATATCAATTTATAATAAAACGAAATTTTTTCTATTTGATAACTACAATACCATAGGCCGTGATCATCAATCGGAAATTAGCCAAGACGAAGACCAATCAAAATTGGGTAGTTTAGATCAAGACCAACCCTCAAATATTTTGCAACCCTATAAGTTTTTGCCCAATGGTTTGGATGAAGAAAGGGTAAATTTTAATCATACCAAATTAGCCTCATTAACCTTTATTACCCGACCAACCCAAAAAATTACAATTAATGGGCTAGGTTACGTCATAGGTGATAGGTTATTTTTCAACCAAATAAACAATTATACCTATTTTATAAATCCGGCAACCATAACCATTAACGAGCGTAATAATAGTACACAAAATCCACTTACTGCTTATGGTTATTTAAAATTAGCGTATATGGTACAAAAAAACGCGCTTATAGATTATACATTCACAGCTAAACATTTTGGAGAAACATCAAATACAAATATTAAAACGGATACCAACACTTTTTTTAATTTGGGTATAAATAACACTAATAGCCTTCAACACAGTTTAAATTATACAAATAGGATATCCCAAAATAAATTAATACTATGTGAAGGTATTTACACATTGAACAACCTAACACAAACGGCATCCCTACAACAAAACTCTATTAGACTAGTTCCATTTACCCCGATTTATTCCTCAACGTTAAGCCAAAATGTAACCATACCAACCACAAAAGGAAAAGTCGATTTTAAATATACTTATGGTAATGCCGATAATAGCTTCAGCTTAGAAGTTGGCGGGCAATTGAAAAATATGGAACTAAAATCAAGCCTTGATACTGGAATAAATAAAGGAAACTTCAACGCCTTGGTTGATACCTTAAAAAATAATTTTATCCTTAAAAGGGCAAGGTTTTATAGTTCATTTTCGGCCAATCTGAAAATAATAAAAAACACAAGCCTGAATTTAACCACAGAAATTAATGCTCAGCGCGATGCTATGAGCAAGGGCATTTACCAACAAGGTTCAAATAATTATTTTTACTTGTACCCGCAAATTGCACTGTTTTATAGAAAATCTTATCATTCATTTACATTAAATTATAGTTACAAAAAAAACTTTACAGATATTAATAATATTTATACTGGATTTATATTGACCAACTACCGTACCTTACAAAATGGAGGATCACAGGATTTGCCAACAAATACCAATTCCCTTGGGCTTAATTATGCTTATACAAATTATGATAGTGGTGTAACATATTATACAAGCTACTTTTTTTTAAAACAAACAGGAGGATTTACTGATAAACTTACGTTAAACAACTATTTTGATATTTACAGTAAAACAAATAACAACGATATAAAAACTACGTCAATATATACAGGTGGTTTAAATGTGTTTATCCCCATTTTATCATCCACAATAAAATTTAGAGAAACCCTAATTCAAAGTAGCTCAGTTTCACAAATAAATAGTATTAATACCAATAATACTTCTGTTACATCTATTTCTGATGTTTCATTACGAAGTGCCTTTAAAGGGCCCATAAATATTGAAATGGGTACCAATTTAAACTTTATCAAAACAAAAAACACAAACGACCTAACTAGCAATTTGCCAAATACAATTATTACGTCTAACTATGTAACTATTAATTTA
>CAIYNX010000213.1 GCA_903927645.1 uncultured Mucilaginibacter sp. | reverse complement strand
CAACAATCCTTATACTTTTTATGAGGGGCCGCCATCGGCAAATGGCATGCCTGGTATACACCATGTAATGGCCAGGGCCATTAAAGATATTTTTTGTCGCTACAAAACGCTAAAAGGCTATCAGGTAAAACGCAAAGGCGGCTGGGATACACATGGCCTGCCAATTGAACTTGCGGTTGAAAAAGCTTTAGGTATTACTAAGGACGATATCGGTAAAAAAATATCAGTAAAAGATTATAACGATGCCTGTCGCAAGGAGGTAATGAAGTATACCGATGTTTGGAACGACCTGACAGAAAAAATGGGCTATTGGGTTGATTTGGACGACCCTTACATTACCTACAAAAACGAATATATTGAAACCCTATGGTGGATATTAAAGGAGTTTTATAATAAAGATTTGCTATACAAGGGTTATACCGTGCAGCCTTATTCGCCAAAGGCAGGTACTGGCTTAAGCTCGCACGAGTTGAACCAACCCGGTACCTACCGTAACCTCCGTGATACATCTATAGTAGGGCAATTTCACTTAAAAAGCGAACAACAGCATCCTCTGATAAACAGGTTGTTTACCCATGCCGATGAAGATACCGCCATTTTAGCATGGACTACCACCCCGTGGACGCTCCCTGCCAATTGCGCGCTTGCCGTTGGCGAGAAGATAAACTATGTAAAAATAAGCACCTTTAACCCTTATACCTATTTACCAGTTAGTGTGGTGTTGGCTAAAGATTTGGTAAGCAAATACTTTAAACCCGAAGGCGAGAATGCTGATTTTGAAAGCTACAAAGGCGGCGATAAAATAATCCCTTGGGTAGTAAAAGATAATTTTATAGGTAGTGAATTGCTTGGCTTGCGTTACCACCAGCTAATGCCCTATGTTACCAATGCCGATTTGGAACAAAATGCCTTTAGGGTAATACCTGCCGATTTTGTGACGACCGAAGATGGTACAGGTATTGTTCATACTGCCTCTGTTTTTGGTGCCGACGATTTTAGGGCATGCAAAGAAAATGGTGTTCCATCAGTAATGGTGAAAGATGAGAGCGGCAAGGAAGTGCCATTGGTAAACAAACAAGGGAGGTTTGTGGATGAGGTTACTGATTTTGCTGGTCGTTATGTAAAAGAGGAATATTACAGCGACGAAGAGCGTGCCGCAGCCGATTTTAAGCCTACCGATGTACTGATTGCCATTAAGCTCAAAGAAGATAACAAAGCTTTTGATGTACGTAAATACGAGCACAGCTATCCGCACTGCTGGCGTACCGATAAGCCTATTTTATATTACCCACTAGATAGTTGGTTTGTACGCACCACCGCCGTAAAAGACAAAATGGTGGAGCTCAACAAAACCATCAACTGGAAACCGGAATCGACCGGGACGGGGCGTTTTGGTAATTGGCTGGAGAATTTGGTTGATTGGAACCTATCGCGTTCCCGCTTTTGGGGTACGCCACTACCAATTTGGCGCGAGGAAAATGGTTTGGAGGAAAAATGTATTGGCTCTATTCAAGAATTGAATGCCGAAATTGAACGCTCTATAGCAGCTGGTTTAATGCCAAAAGGGTTTACCATTAATGATTTGCATCGCCCATATGTTGATGATGTGGTACTTACATCAAACGGTGGCAAACCCATGTACCGCGAGCCTGATTTGATTGATGTTTGGTTTGATAGCGGTGCCATGCCTTATGCGCAATGGCATTTCCCCTTCGAAAATAAGGAAGCTTTTGAAAACGCCTACCCTGCCGATTTTATTGCCGAAGGTGTTGACCAAACTCGTGGCTGGTTTTTTACCCTACATGCCATAGCTGTGATGTTAAGTGTAACCAGCGATGAAATAAAGGGAGTAAATAAAAAAGTAGGCAACCCCGGTATCGCGTTTAAAAACGTAGTGTCGAACGGTTTGGTATTGGATAAAAACGGCAATAAAATGTCGAAAAGATTGGGCAATGCAGTCGACCCATTCGAAACCATCGAAAAATACAGTGCTGATGTGGCCCGCTGGTACATGATTAGCAATGCCGCCCCTTGGGATAACCTGAAGTTTAACGAAGAGGGAATGGACGAGGTGCGCCGCAAGTTTTTTGGTACACTGTACAATACCTATACATTTTTTGTATTGTATGCCAATATCGATGGCTTTAAATACCAGGAGCAAGAAATTGCCATAGCTAACAGACCCGAAATTGACCAATGGATATTGTCCTTATTAAATACTTTAAGTAAGGATGTGGATGCTTTTTATGCCGATTTTGAGCCAACCAAAGCCGCCCGAGCCATACAAGATTTTGTGGACGCTCATTTAAGCAAT
>CAIYNX010000212.1 GCA_903927645.1 uncultured Mucilaginibacter sp. | reverse complement strand
GTAAATTGCGGGCTTATGAATCAGGTAGCTAAAAAGAGGTTTTTTGAAGATGTTGAGATCATTGACATCGCCGAAGAAGGTAAGGGAGTTGGCAAATCGGACGAGTTCGTGCTGTTTGTAGACAATGCCGTTCCCGGCGATGTAGCCGATGTAATGGTATACCGTGGCAAAAAAAACTTTGGCGAAGCCCGAATAGTTACGCTAAAAAATCCATCAACTTACCGTACAGAAGCCTTTTGCAAGCATTTTGGCACTTGTGGTGGCTGCAAATGGCAACACATGGTTTATAGCGCCCAATTGAAATTCAAACAAAAAGCGGTAGAGGATGCCTTGACGAGGATAGCCAAAGTGGAACTGTCGGGCATGCAACCCATATTAGCCTCGCCCGAAGATAAATATTACCGCAACAAACTGGAATATACCTTTTCGAACAAGCGTTGGCTTAATGATGGCGAAAACCGTACCGATGAGGTGCTGGAAATGAACGCCCTTGGTTTCCATATCCCGGGCAGGTTTGATAAGATTTTGGATATTGATCATTGCTACCTCCAAGCCGAGCCATCAAACACCTTACGTAATAGCGTCCGTACCTTTGTGATAGAGCATGGCTATACTTTTTACGATTTAAAGGCCCATGCGGGTGCCTTGCGTAACCTGGTTATACGCACCGCTAGCACCGGCGAGGTAATGGTAATTGTAGTTTTTGCTTATGCGACGGAGGACGAGATCAACAAGCTAATGAGCTTTATAGCCGAACAATTTCCTGAAATTACTTCCTTGCTATACATCGTAAACCAAAAAAAGAACGATACCATATTTGACCAAGAGGTAGTTGTTTACAAAGGAGAAAGCTTTATTTACGAGGAAATGAATGGTATAAAATTTAGGATAGGGCCTAAATCATTTTATCAAACCAACTCAAAGCAAGCCTTGCACTTGTATGAGGTGGCTAGCCAAATGGCTGGTTTTACCGGGAACGAATTGGTGTACGACTTATATACAGGAGCAGGAACCATCGCCAATTTTATAGCAGCTAAGGTGCAAAAGGTGATAGGGATTGAATATGTGCCGTCGGCTATTGAAGATGCGAAGATTAATTCGGCCATAAACAATATTACCAATACGCTTTTTTATGCCGGTGATATGAAGGATGTGTTAAACCCTGAATTTGTAGCCGAGCATGGCAAGCCTGATGTCATCATCAGCGACCCACCACGTGCCGGCATGCATCCCGATGTGGTTAACCGATTGATGGAAATTGAAGCCCCAAAAATTGTTTATGTAAGCTGCAATGCCGCTACACAAGCGCGCGACTTGTTGGTATTAAAGGAAAAATACGATTTGGTGAAAATTCAACCGGTTGATATGTTTCCACATACGCAACATGTAGAGAATGTGATATTATTGGTGTTAAAAGCGCAATAAACTAATTTGATTAAAAATTCAGTTAAAAAAAACTGACAAAAGATATTTTAAAATGGAACCGGAAGAATTGCTCAATGAAGGGCTAAATAACCAAGAAGATAAAAAGGAGAGTCCACTGGTAAGTTTGGAGGCCGACCTTAAGCTCTTTAACGAATCGATTAGGGAAGTGGCGATCGAAATTATGGTAGAGGGGCTCTCCCGATACCCAATTTTTATTGCCCATCAGCATGAACTAGCCTTAGGCGAGTTAATTTTAGACAGGCATGATTTACATACCGAATGGAGCATACATGCCTCAACCTTAGAAGAATTTGTTGAAAAGGGCGTAATCAAAGAAGTGTTAAAAGAAAGGTTTATAGCCAGCTATAAAAATCCGAACGATTTTATGTGTGTTTTTGTGGTGGTACCCGAAGGTGCAAACTTTGTTTATTACCCTTATTAAAACGATTGATTGTTTTAACTTTGTTATAAATTTCTTTAGTTTTATATTTACAGCACCATGTCAGATAAACAGCTCCTTATATTAAATCAGCATCAAATTCAGCAAAGAATTGATAGGATTGCGTACCAAATTTTAGAGGACAATTTTGACGAACAAGAAATTTTAATAGCAGGAATTGTACCTGGTGGTAGAAAAATAGCCGAACGTATAAAAGCCATTTTAGATGAAATTGCACCCTTTACGAGCAAATTGTTAGCCATTTCTCTTGATAAGCAAAGCACCTACCTGCATGCAGAAATTGATTTTGATGTAAATGATTGCAGCAATAAAGTGGTTGTTTTGGTTGACGATGTTTTAAACAGCGGAAAGGCACTCGCTTATGGATTTGGCGTGTTTTTAGATGTTCCACTCAAAAAACTAAGAACAGCCGTATTAGTTGACCGTGATCATAAAAGCTTCCCCATCACTACCAATTTTGCGGGCATAGCCCTATCCACCGTACTAAAAGAACATGTTGATGTTGTTTTAGATGAAGATGGGGTAGAGGATGCGGTATATTTAAGGTAGATTAAATTAGACATTCAATTTAATACTGAAGCAACTCAACTTATTATCTCAAAATAAGTCAATTCAACCTAAAAAACAATATGGGTGATCAACCTATCCATCAAAATTAGCGATGCGATAATAAGTGCTGC
>CAIYNX010000211.1 GCA_903927645.1 uncultured Mucilaginibacter sp. | reverse complement strand
TCTATAATTTATGCAGTTTTAAATTTAGGTAAGTAGAATTTTTGCGCTACTAAAATGTTTTATATACTAAAGAAAATTCTGTAAGAATGAAATTACTTAGAGTTAGGTTTATTTACGACTTAATGAAGGATAAAAAATACTCTAAAGATATTGTGGAATTATGTGAATTTTTCAATTACGATTACAAATTCAATTTATTTGTGAAAATTATAGTCTTGACAAATTCAATATTTTAAATTTTAATTCAAAAAGTTAGTAAATTTTAAAAAAGTATCTTTTCATAAATTAGTTCGTTTTTTGAATTAAAGCTATTTATACTTGTAAAAGTATTTCTTTACAATCATTTGATGAATTTAAAGCACTAATTAATAGTAACAAAGCAAATAGGTATGCAGCACATTTTTATATTAATTCTTCTTATTGCTGTAATTTTTGGTTTAATTAGAAGGTATTCAACAAATGACATGAAAAAAGGTGTCTTATTGAAAAACTTCAAGATTTTTATTGGATATATTTTATATTATACCATTGCTTTTATATTTAGTGGGGGAATATTCTTATTGATTTTATTAATAATATGGAAAGGCTGTTCTAAGCATTAGAAAGAAGTGCTTGCCCACCGCCCTTTCAAGCGTCCACGCTTGAAAGTAATCTATATTAAGCGTCCACGCTTAATATAACAAACCATATAATTTCAGCGTAGACGTTGAAAATCAGTTAAGTTCGAGCGTGGACGCTTGAACTGGCGGTTGCTAACCATCTTTATTTATTAATAGAGTTAATCAATTTATATCCAGCAATTTCTTCCCAACGGGAGGCAAAGGGGCGGTAATAAACCAATATTTGGTAATCGTTTTCGGTTTCGTAAAAATTACCTTCCAACGCGGCATTGTCTGTTTTTTTAGTGATGCCATCAAACCAAACATATTTATAATCGTATACGCCTTGCTTCAATAGTAGCCTAATGTAGTAATCGCCACTCCCTTCATCATACGATAGTTTATAAGCATCGCTAATTTCGAACTGATTGAATTGACCCACCAAATAAACATCGCCCTCAAGGCTAGGCTTATTTGCATGTAAGCTAAATACCACGTGCGTATAATCGGCATCCACCCTTGGGTCGGTACCATCTTGATTGAGTGGATAAAAATTTCCGTTTAAATCGTATTGAAAAGAATAGTTTATTTGGTTTCTATTGTCATCTGTTAACAGAACAACCGATGTAGCGCTATTTTTTAAAATACTCGCGGTACCAATTGCATTTAGCTTTAAACTACGGGTATCAAAATGTCTGAATTCATTTCCTCCCTCAAAATCATTGGTAAAAATATCGTTAAATATTAACTGATTACCGTTGATAGTTCCTGGTTGATTATTGCTAATGACAGTTTCTGGTATGCCATTTTGCATAATAAGTGTATGTACTTCCGTAGATGGATTCTGTATTTGAAGGTTGCCGGTAGATAAGGTAAAATTTATTTTTTGATTACGTTGTCTAGCTGTATTTGAAGGAACTACCTCGGCACCTATACCTATTTGTGGGTTTACAACATAAAACCTGCGAGTGATGATGATTTTATCTGGATTGTCCTCTTCATACACTTTCAATATATAATTACCTGCAATTTTAGGTCCGATGTTTCTGTTAGGCAAGCTAAGCTCGTAATGGGTGTATTTTTGAAAGGTATTGGTTGAATAATTATAGCTAGTAATTTTATCGTCGCCAAAACCTTGAAGGTACTCTAGGCTGATCAATCCGGATGATTCCCAATCGCGGTTACAATGTTCAATAGTATAGCTGTACCTTTTACTGCCGCCATCCAAATCATCAAAAGCTAAAAGTACCTTTTCGTTCGAGTTTAACAGGATGACAGGAAATGAGGTTTGTTTGTTAGTGTTATAAAACTCTACTGATTTAATTTGTTGTGAGTATACCCGATTTTCAAAAATGGATTGCGCGCTTACCTTAAAAATAGGGGAGTAGAGAACAACTAGCATCAACAAAAAAAATACCTTGTTCATTTTTTTTAATTGGTAGTAACCAGCAAAATTGTACAAGGTATTCTCCATAAGCTATTTTATTGAATAGACTAAAATAGGGAACAAAGGTTTAAGCCTCCAATTCCATTATTTGCTCGGCTAGGGTATCCCACTTTTGTTGGATAACACCTAAATCCAGTTTCTTTTTTTGATAAGTATTATTAATCTCCTTTAGTTTGGCGGCATCATTATACAGCTTATCATCCGCCAATTGGGCTTCCAGCTGTTTAATGGTCTTCTCCAATTCGGCCATATCCTCTTCCATTTTTGTAAGATCCTGATTAAGCTTTTTTAAAGTTTGATGCTTGTTATCGGCAGGCTTACCATTGGTTTGCGCAACAGGTGCATGTTCTTTTTTCTCTTCTTTTTTTGGTTGAGGGGCAGGAGCAGGGTTTAATTTAGCTTGTAGTTTACGTTTAGCAAACCATTCATCAAACTCCGCATAGGTGCCAGGGTATTGCTTAATTTTCTTATCCTCAATAAACCAAATTTTGTTGGCAATATTATCTAAGAAAAATCGATCGTGCGATACTACGATAAAGGTACCCTCAAATTGATCCAATGCCTGAATAAGGATATTTACCGAAGCAATATCAAGGTGGTTGGTGGGCTCATCCAGTATTAAAAAGTTAGCATCGGCAGTCAATGCCTTGGCCAATGCCACCCGCGATTTTTCACCACCTGATAGTACCTTTATTTTTTTAAATACATCATCGCCGGTAAACAAAAACGAACCTAAAATGGTACGCAATTCTGTTTCTGAATGCTTAGGCGCAAAAGATTGTAACTCTTGTAAAGCAGTGTTTTCCAGGTGCAAAGCCTCCAACTGGTGCTGTGCAAAAAACGTTTGCGATACATTGTGCCCGGTTTCGCATTTTCCTTTAAATTCTTTATCAGCACCGGCTATTATTCTTAACAAGGTCGATTTTCCTTTACCGTTTGCGCCTATCAAGGCAATTTTATCGCCTTTTTCAATTACTGCCTCTCCGCCTTCTAAAATATCAATGGCAGGGTATTTCTTTTCAACATCCTCTAAAGTAATTACGTGCCTGCCCGATTGCTTTGAAAATCGAAAGCTAAAGTTTACCGATGGGTTATCATCATCCACATCGTCCACACGCTCCAATTTATCCAAAGCTTTGATACGCGATTGTGCCATTTTTGCCTTAGAGGCCTTTGCTCTGAAACGCTCAATTAAGCGCTCTTCTTGTTTTATTTTAGATTGCTGATTTTTAAATTCTCCTCGTTGAATTTCTTCACGTTGGGCTTTCTCTTCCAAATAAAAAGAGTAGTTACCCGCATAAACAGTCAGCTTCCCTTTGCGCGATTCTACCGTGCGGTTAATCACCTTATCCAAAAACCACCTATCGTGCGAAACAATGATGACTGCGCCTTCAAAGGCTTTTAAATAATCTTCCAGCCATTGTATAGATGGTAAATCCAAGTGGTTGGTAGGCTCATCCAGCAATAAAATATCGGGAGCCTGCAATAATATTTTAGCCAGCATTACCCGCATGCGCCAACCACCCGAAAATTCGCTTAGTTTTCTGTGGGTATCGGCCTCACTAAAACCCAAGCCAGCCAAAATTTCATGGGCCTTATATTCAATATTATAACCGTCGAGGGCTTCAAATTCATGTTGCCTGTCGCTTAGCTTGTGTAATAAGTCTTCGGTATAATCTGTTTCCAGTTTTTGAAGTAAAGTTTCTATCTCATCATGCAGTATGTTTTGGCGTTCAAAGGCCTCCATGGCCACATGCAGAATGTTTTTGTCGGATGAGTAGGAAAGCAAATCCTGATTTAGATAACCTATGGTCAAATCCTTAGCCATAGATATGGTGCCTGATGTTGGCTTATAATCACCTACTATAATTTTAAGCAAGGTGGTTTTTCCGGTACCGTTTGCACCAATCAAACCAATTTTTTCGCCTGGTTTTATATGCCAGTTAGCTTCATCGTATAGGGCTCGTGCACCAATCTCAAACGTAAGGTTATTTATCGCAATCATTTGGGCGCAAAGGTACGCATTTACAAGGAAAGGTTAAAAGGTAAAAGCCCTTTTTGACTTAGGGATTAAAACAAGCCATTGATTGTGCTTTGATAGATGGTTTGGGTTTATTGTAACAATATTTATTCCTCAATTCTTTTTACATCTACGCTTACTATCATCTTTTGCCCGCCACCACTGTACACAATTCCTTTTAGCGGAACCACATCAGCAAAATCACGCCCATTGGCTACCCTAATGTGTCGATCGTTTACCAATAAGTTATTGGTTGCATCAAACTCGGTCCAACCAATTTCAGGAATATACAACGCCATCCAAGCATGTGAGGCGTCGGCACCTACTAAGCGTGGTTTTCCGGGAGGGGGTAGGGTTTCAATATAACCGCTCACGTACCTACCTGCCAAACCAATTGAACGCACACAGGCAATGGCAAAATGGGCGAAATCCTGGCAAACACCTTTCTTGTAGGCAAAAACATCTGTCAATGGGGTGCTGTTATCAGTGAAGCCGGGGGTAAATTTAAAATCTTTGTTTATGCGTTCATTCAGGTCGAGCATTGCCTGCATAATTGGTCGGCCGGGAGTAAAGGAGGTTAGGGCATATTCTTTAATGCCATCAATAAAAGTGATGTGTTTTGATTCCAAATAAAATTGACGGATTTCATTACTGGCTTCAATGGTATGTAACCAAGTAACCACCTCTTCCCAAGGTTTTGTGTTTTGAGGTAAAAAATCGGTCCAGACTGGTTTTATAATTTCCACCTCGCTTTTAATTTCAACATTTAGTTTTTGATGCGATTTTTGGACCGAAAAGTAAATATAATCGTTATCAAAAAAATCCTTCCTATTGGCCAAATAATTTGGTTCGGGGGTTATTTGCCAGCCAAATTTATTCAACTGCTGAAAATCATATACACCCGGAACCTGATAAACTATGTTATGGCATAGCGATGCAGGGAGCGGATATTCGTACCGGGTATTATGTGTTATTTGAAATTTCATAAATCAATATTTGTTCATACCTCGGGCATGGTGTTGCGGTTAACAAAACTAAACTGACTTTGGGTATGGCTAAAAAATGTTTCGTAAATAAGGGTGGACGATTGGCTTAATTTAGTAATCAACTGCTCTAAAAAATTGCTTAGCTCTTTTTTGGTTGGGTCGTCCTGTTGCAAGGTTACCAAATAGTTTACATCGCAAAGCCTAACCATGGTTAGGGCCTCCAATAACTTTTTACGAGCCGGACTCAGGCTGCCTTCATCGGTATGGTTTGATGGCAGATGTGCCAGGTTTTCATCAATTTTATCAATTAAAAAAGCGACGGATTTTGGGTTGTTTTCATAAACCAACAACAAGTTCAATACTTCGGGTAATTGCAAGGTGCTACGGTACAAATAACGGTAGGTAATCAAACTTTCGTTGCATACCAAGGCCAATTCCATTAATTGACGATCAACATCCAGCTTTACTGCATTTGAAAGCATGGCATTTAAAATGGTACAGGTATTGATAGACGATTCAATAAATCTCCCAATATTTAATAGGCGCCAACTGGAAGCCCTGGTCATGTTATTGCTATTGAGCCCCACAAAAGCCATCAGCTTAATGATAAATTGGTCGAGGTTATGATAGGTTTTTTGCAAATCATTCCCATTGGCCTTCATGAGCTCCAGTTCTTCTTGTATGCTATCCAATATTCGCCAGGTATCCAAACTCAAACGGTCGCGCACGGCATAGCCATTTGATAGGAAAAGTTGCAAACTATGCGCCAACGAACCTTGTTTGCCGCCATCGGTAGTTACGGAGATTAATTCTTTCTCCAGATTCTTTTTCAGGTCTTTTTTATCAATCAAACTCAAATCAGAAATGGCTCCGGTAAGCATACCCAAGCTTTTAAACAGGATGATAGAAGTTTGGTCGCTTTCTTCGTTAGGATCGTTTAGTCTTTCATTGTATATTCTGAATACAATGCGCAATAATCTTACTGTATTAACGGTTCGGTCAAGATATCGGCCTAGCCAAAACAAACTTTCGCCGGT
>CAIYNX010000210.1 GCA_903927645.1 uncultured Mucilaginibacter sp. | reverse complement strand
TGGGATAGCGAAATTTTTATTAACCCAAAACACTTACGAAAGTATAAGTGGTTTAAAGTTGAAAAAATGATTTCTATCATTTGAGGTAGCCGTAACAAATGATTGTTTACATATTTTATAAAAACTTAAACAATAAAAATTAGGATTTAGGTAAAGAGACTATAAATATTTATTATAAGTAGTAGTAAAATGAATAAGATAATTTATATATTGTTCTGTAAAACAAGATATTAAAAAATGTCTTTTTGGTTAAGATCTTTTATTTTTCTTTCCTGTGTATATTTTATAATTAGTGTTGCTGTTTTTGATGAAGCACCCGGATTGCCCATCTTTTCATCTAATTTATCATAATTTGCCAGCATTTTATTACGGTAAACGCTGTTATTTACCAACTGGTTTAATTCATCGGTAATATTTTTAACAGAGCAATCAGCTTGTATCATTTCTTTAACAACCAACTTGTCCATTATTAGGTTTATGAGCGAGATGAATTTAATTTTTACCACCATACGCGCGATTGATATTGATATTGGGTGCCCCCTATAAACCACCACTTGTGGAATATTGAAAAGAGCGGTTTCGAGGGTTGCTGTACCCGATGCAACTATTGCGGCCTCGGCTACCCTCAATAAATCGTAGGTTGCATTAAATACAACAGGAACCTCAGCGCTATTTATAAATTGCTGATAATAGGCTAAGTTTAAATTTGGCGCACCGGCAACCACAAATTGAAAATCGGGAAATTGAATGGACGTTTCAACCATTATTGGCAGTAATCGGCTAATTTCCTGTTTGCGGCTCCCCGGTAATAATGCAATGATTTTTTTAGTAGTTACACCAAAATTTTGATTAATAAATTTTTCATTAGGTTTAAAATCTGAAATGGCATCAAGCAGAGGGTTGCCAACATAATCAACCACCATTCCCCAGCTGGCATAAAAATCAACCTCGAATGGTAAAATGCAAAAAAGGTGATCAACAATGCGTTTTATTTTTATTACTCGCTTTTGGTTCCAGGCCCAAACTTTTGGTGAAATATAAAAGCAAGTAAGAAAATTGTTTTGTTTGGCAAATTCTGCAATCTTTAAATTAAAACCCGGAAAATCAATCAGAACCACCACATCGGGCTTCCAAAATGAAATATCTGCCTTACAAAGGTCCAGATTTTTAAAAATACTGTTCAAATTAGATACTACCTCAATGAATCCCATAAAAGCCATTTCTTTTATGTGCTTCACCAGGGTACCACCTTCGGTAAGCATTTTATCGCCACCAAAAAAACGAAACTCCGCCTGCGGGTCTATCCCTTTTAAGGCTTTCATTAAATTAGCTCCGTGCAAATCGCCGGAGGCCTCACCGGCAATCAGGTAGTATTTCATAATTTAAGTTGAAATTTTAAAATCAATATAAATAACAAGGCTATGAAAGTGCCCAACATAATACCTCTACTTGTTTTATCAAGTTCCTTTTTATGTAAAACGCATACCAAAATCAAGTTGATGGCAATAGCAATAAAGAATGGCATTAATGGCTTATTAATTAGGTATAGATTATCCTTGAGTAGGTATTTAAAAAAAATGGCAATAATTGGGCATATAAACCCAAGTAGAATACCATAGCCGATATTGTTTTTGTTGAACATTTTTTATAGCGTATTATAGATCGAATTTCCAACTATTTAATGTTTGGATGGCATGATGTGCAGTCATATCAAATTGCACAGGAACTACCGAAGCATAATTATTTTCAAGTGCCCATACATCGGTATCTTCTCCGTTATCATTTAATTGAAATACGCCTGTAAGCCAATAATAAGGGCGTTTATAGGGGTCAAATCGCTCATCAAATTCTTCGGCCCATTTGGCATTTGCCTGGCGACAAATTTTTATACCCTTAATGTTATTAGTGTTCGGAAAGTTAACATTTAACAATGTGGCAATTGGCAAGCCATGTGCTAAAACTTGTAAGGCAATCTCTTTTACAAATTTAAGGCAATGGCTAAAATCAGCTTGTAATGTATAATCATCCAACGAAAAACCAATTGATGGAATACTTTCAATGGCACCTTCAACAGCTGCCGACATGGTGCCTGAATACAAGACATTGATGGAGTTGTTTAAGCCATGATTGATACCAGATACGCATAAATCGGGTTTTTGACCCTTAAAAATTTTATTTACAGCAATTTTAACACAGTCAACCGGGGTGCCGGAGCATCGGTACATTTCAACATCTGGATAAATATCAACCATATCCAAGCGGATGGGTTTGCCAATTGTAATAGCATGCCCCATACCTGATTGTGGACTATCAGGAGCTACAACAACTACCCTGCCAATTTGTTGCATAACTTCAATTAGTGCTTTTATGCCATGCGCAGTTATGCCATCATCATTTACTACCAGTATTGTTGGTTTTTTTTTCATTGGGCGTAAAAATAATATTAATCAGGCTATAATGGGTAATTATAAAATGAAAAGTAAAACCAATAATTGTATAATGTAATATTAAATAATAGCGATAAAACGGTTTAAAAATTTGCGATTACTTTAATAAGCATAGCAATAAATAAAGTTTATTTATTAAATTTTATAAAAAATGCCTAAAATTTTTTGAAAATATTAATGCTTAAAAAAACCATGAAAAAAGTTAAAAATTCAGATTTATGAGGATATGTTAAAAAAAGGACCGTTTTTATCAAATAATTTTATCAATTGAAACTTATTTTTTAAATAAAGTATTTGTTGATGTATGAAAATGTTTAGTAACTTAAACCATTATAAACATTAAATGAGAATATTCCATCTAAGTGCCGAATGTTACCCGGTTGCCAAGGTTGGCGGGCTTGCCGACGTTGTTGGGGCTTTGCCTAAATACCAAAATAAGGCAGGTTTGCAGGCAGCTGTTGTAATGCCTTATTACGATCGTAAATTTACTCAGGAAAATGAATTTGACATCGTTTATCAAGGCCTTACCCTACTTGGTGAGCGCAGGTTATACTACCAGATTTTAAAAGAACGGACTGATAAATTAGGGTTTGAATTATACCTGGTAAAAATACCCGGTTTAATTGATAGGGTTGAGGTTTATAGTTACCCTGATGAAACCGAACAATTTATCGCATTTCAAATATCTTTTTTAGATTGGATTAACTTTAGCAACCAAAGCCCGGATATTATACATTGCCACGACCATCATTCGGGATTGGTGCCTTTTTTAATAAAACATTCAAAAGTTTATACCCGATTGGCCAATATCCCAACGGTATTTACCATTCATAACGGTCAATATCATGGTGCTTTTGGTTATAATAAATTAGGTTATTTACCCGAAATTGATGAAACAAAAATAGGTTTATTGGATTGGGCCGGTGCCATTAACCCACTTGCCTCGGCTGTAAAATGTTGTTGGAAATATACCACAGTTTCACCAAGTTATTTGGATGAGCTTACCAAAAGCTCAAATGGATTGGAATATCTTTTTTATTTGGAGCACAACAAAGGTCAGGGTATTATAAATGGTATTGATACCGAGGTTTGGGATCCATCAACAGATCCGATGATTGCGGGTAATTTTACAAATAAACAAATTACAAAAGGTAAAGCTAAAAATAAAGCCGCGCTATGTAAGCATTTTGAATTGAGTACTGATAAGCCGCTTATTGCATTTATAGGCAGGTTGGTAGTTGAGAAGGGCGCCGATATAATTGCCCAAGCAATGGAAAAAAGCTTTATTGATCATCCTGATGCGTTTAATTTATTGATTTTAGGGGCAGGAGATAAAGAGACAGAAAAAGAATTACTGGCACTTAAATCGGCCTTCCCTGTAAATTGTAATGTTTTTATAGGTTATGATGAACCGCTTGCCCATCTTATTTATGCAGGGTCCGATTTTTTACTAATGCCTTCGCGAGTTGAGCCCTGTGGTTTAAACCAATTATATGCTTTGCGATATGGAACTTTGCCTATGGTTAGAAATACTGGAGGCTTAAAAGATTCTGTAATTGATTTTGGTGATGAGAATGGTTACGGCATCCGTTTTAACAATGCCAGTATATTTGATATTTGCCATGCAGTAAATCGGGCAATAGCGTTGTTTACGGATATTAAAAAGCTAGATATATTAAGAAAAATTATGGTTGAGCTAGATTTTTCATGGGATAAATCAGCAAATGAATACATCAATTTATATAACAGTTTAAAACCAAAAATATGACCTCAAAAGTAATTTGTATTGTACTTGGCGGTGGCCAGGGAAGCCGGTTATCACCTTTAACTGCAACTCGTTCAAAACCTGCGGTGCCAATTGCCGGTAAATATCGATTGGTAGATATTCCAATTTCAAATTGCCTTCATTCGGGCATTGATCGTATTTACGTATTAACCCAATTTAATTCGGCCTCGTTAAACAAGCACATAAAAAACACCTATCATTTTAGTAGTTTTAGCAATGCTTTTGTTGATATTTTGGCAGCTGAACAAACCCCCTCAAGTGTAGCTTGGTTTCAGGGAACCGCCGATGCTGTAAGGCAAAGTTTACACCATTTGGCTGTGCATGAATTTGATTATGTATTGATACTCTCTGGAGATCAACTATACCAAATGGATTTTGTTGAAATGGTGGAACAGCATATAAAAACGCAAGCCGAAATTTCAATTGCTACCATTCCGGTGCATGTAAATGATGTTCCGGGTTTTGGTATTTTAAAAACCGACCAAAATAGCTTGATTACCTCGTTTGTTGAAAAACCAAAAACAGGCTTTGACAAATTAGTTTCTGATGTTAGTCCGCAAATGCAAGCCGAAGGTAGAATATACCTTGCCTCAATGGGTATCTATTTGTTTAACCGCAAACTTCTTTATGATTTATTAATAGGGAATGACCGCACCGATTTTGGTAAGGAAATTATCCCGCAATCAATCGAAAAGCATAAAGTTATTAGTTATCAATATGAAGGTTATTGGACTGATATTGGTACAATCCCTTCGTTTTTTGATGCCAACCTTGGTTTAACTGATGATATTCCGCAATTTAATTTGTTTGATAAAAATCATATCTATACCAGGGCTCGCATGTTGCCACCTTCAAAGGTTTCCGGAACATTACTCGAAAAAACCATCATTTCTGATGGTTGCATAGTAAATGCTAAACGTGTAACACGGTCAATTATAGGTATACGTACAAGAGTGGGATTTGATACCATTATTGAAAATTGTTATGTAATGGGCAGCGATAATTATCAAACTTTGGAGCAGATAAAAGAATCGCATGAGAGCCATACGCCGGTAATGGGTATAGGCGATCGTTGTCACATTAGAAACGCAATTATTGATAAAAACACTTATATAGGTGATGATGTAACCATTAATTGCGGCGAAAAGCTTGAAGATGGTGATTATGGTAGCTATACCGTTCAGGACGGAATAGTTATTGTTAAAAAAAGAGCAATCATTGCCGACGGTACTGTAATATAATTAAATTCATTTATGGCCGATAGTAAATTACGTTAATAATTGCTATCGGCTTTTTATTTCCTTTCCATTTTTAATTTTTAAGAAGTAGGTCTGCAACTTCTTCTCCAACAAGGCTCCCCATGGCAACACCCATACCATTACAACGTACTGCACAATAAACATTTGGTTCAACAAGTTTAACAATAGGACTAAATTCATCACCAAAACCCATTATTCCGCTCCACCAATAATCAATTTCAAATTGCTGATTGGGCAGGATAACTTCTTTTAAATAGGTGATTAGTTTGTTTTTCACCAAATCAGTTTGCCCGAATTCATAGGTTGCTTCAGCATTAAAATCAAGGTTCCTTCCACCTCCAAAAAGCACCCGATCATCAATATTTCTGAAATAATAATATCCATCATCAAAATGATATGTACCTTTTAATTTTAAACTTTTTATTGGTTTGGTTATTAAAACTTGCCCTCGTCCTGGCGTTACCTTTAAACTAGGGAATAATTGATTTGCAAAGGCATTGGTAGCTAAAATAGCCTTGCTTGTTTTAAAGTTGCCTACATTGGTAAATAAATTAACAGCATTTGCCTCATGTGCAATTTTGTAAATTTCGCAGTTATTAAGCACCATTATGCCTAATTGAGTTGCTTTATAAATTAATGTTCGCATCATTTTACCCGTATTTACCTGGCCTTCAAAGGGATTGTAAATAATGTTACAAATTTTATTAAAACCAAATGTTGAAATTTTATGATTTGCGAGTCTATATATTTCTTTTGTGCCTATTGCATCCTTTAATAAGTTGTTGATCCTGTCAATTTGATTTATATTTTGGTAGGCTATTGCACTTTCACTGTCCATAAATAATTCATAACCGCCGTGTTGTTGATAATCAATGTTTTCATCTCCAAGGTTTTCCCTTAGCTTTTGCAAGCCCCGCCATTTATAATCAACTAATTTTAGTACTTCATTTTCTGAGGTTTTTTGAAGGTAATCTAGCTGTTCTGAGGCGGTGCCAAAACAAGCAAAGCCTGCGTTTTTTGTACTGGCTCCGGTAGGTAAAAACCCCCGTTCAAGTACTAAAACATTTAAATTAGGGTCCTTTTTTTTCAATCTTAAAGCAGCACTTAGGCCCACTAATCCGCTACCAATAATAATAACATCACTATTATCAATAAACGATGTTTGTTCCCAGTATGAAAATGTTTGAATAGCCATAAATTTAAAATTGAAAGTTAGCTTAATGAATCAATACAAAAAATAATTATTTTCTAAAAAATTAAACCCTTTAGGGTTAATAGCGTCAAAAAATATATTGTAAACTAAATCTCTTTTAAAATGAGAATATTGAAATATATGATGCCCTTTATGCTTTTTATTGGGCTTTTTGTTTTTAATGTTAGGGCGCAGATTAGTATAGGTATTTCTGTTAGGGTAGCACCTCCAGCGCTACCTGTATATGTACAACCTGCATGTCCAACTGATGGTTATTTATGGGTGCCGGGCTATTGGGCTTATAATGAAGATAGTGGTTATTATTGGGTACCCGGAGTATGGGTTGCTCCTCCGCAACCCGGTTATTTATGGACCCCTGCTTATTGGGGGTATGAAAACGGATATTATGGTTTTCACCGGGGCTATTGGGGCTTACATGTAGGATACTACGGTGGCATCAACTATGGCTATGGCTACGGCGGCTCGGGCTTTGTTGGCGGTGCATGGTCGGGTGGATCATTCAGGTACAATACCGCTGTGGTTAATGTGAATACTACCGTAGTACGCAATGTTTATGTAGATCGCACGGTGGTAAATAATACCACTGTTAACAATACCACGGTAAATAATCGATCCAGTTTTAACGGTCCAGGAGGCGTTACCGCCCAACCTCACCCTGAAGAACGTGCTTATATGAATGAAAAGCATATTGAACCTACTACTGATCAACTTTCGCATGAGCAAGTTGCGAGCAAAGATAAAAGTCAATTCGCTTCAGTTAACAATGGTCATCCGGTAGCCGCAGCAGTGAATAAAGTTGGTGGTCAACCCTTTAATGAAAATGGTAGGAATGCCACCAATTCAAGTTTTGGAAGGGCAAATGGTGGAGGATTTGGCAATGCAAGAAGTAATGCAATTCAGCCAAATAACCCAGGTCAGGTAAATAATCTAAACCATTCGCAAACTAATCAACCTTCATCAAGTCAACCGGCATTGAATCAGCCGGCATCGAATCAATCAAATAATGTAAATCACCGGGAAGCCAATCAATCGGCTAACAATCAACCGCAAGCAAATCAGGCTGTAACCAATCAACCACAGCTAAACCGGTTGCAACAAAACAGGCCTCAGCAACAACCACGCGCTTTGCCACAACGCATGCAACCAATGCGAGTGCAACAGCCTCGCCCACAACAACCACATAACAATCCACGGCCTGCCTTTGGGAAACATAAATAAAAATAAAAAGCTGTTTGAAAAAAAAATTCATACAGCTTTTATATTTATTGGTACCTATTTAAATCCGATTAAGTAATTATTTATTATAACCGTAAACATTTTAACCTAACAATTGTAGTTATAGCACACTAAATTGATAGTAAAATGAAAATTAAAAAATATATTGTTCCATTGTTATTGTGTTTTGGACTTTTTACTTATAAAGCCGAGGCACAAATCAGCATAGGGGTTTCTGTTAGACTTGCCCCACCTGCGCTACCAGTTTACATACAACCAGACTGTCCGGTTGACGGCTATTTATGGGTACCGGGTTATTGGGCATATAATGAAGACGATGGATATTATTGGGTGCCTGGTGTATGGGTTGCTCCACCCGAACCGGGATATTTATGGACTCCATCATATTGGGGCTTTGAAGGCGGATTATATGGTTTTCATCGTGGTTATTGGGGTATGCACGTTGGTTACTATGGCGGAATTAACTACGGATATGGATATGGTGGAGTAGGTTTTGTAGGAGGTTCATGGTCAGGAAGATCATTCCGCTACAATACCGCCGTAGTAAATGTAAATAGGACCTTTGTTCGGAATACCTATGTTGACCGTACAGTGATAAATAATACGATCATAAATAACAACCATTCAAGTTTTAATGGGCGTGGTGGTGTTATAGCACGACCGAGGGCTGAAGATAGAGCACATATGAGTGAACGACGTTTTGAACCTACAAATGAACAACGGTCGCACCAGCAAGTAGCAAGTAAAGATAGGAGTCAATTTGCGAAAGAAAATAACGGTCACCCCTCAGCACCAGCCATGAATAAGGTTGGCGGACAGTCTTTTAACGAAGGAGGAAAAAATGCGCCCAGTCCTGGTTTTAAAAATGGGAATAATCGTTTAAATAGTGGTGGTTATGG
This sequence comes from uncultured Mucilaginibacter sp., assembly GCA_903927645.1. Lineage (GTDB taxonomy): Bacteria > Bacteroidota > Bacteroidia > Sphingobacteriales > Sphingobacteriaceae > Mucilaginibacter. The sequence continues at coordinate 35,203 of CAIYNX010000210.1, read as the reverse complement.
CAATGAAAAACGCAATGGCAATCCATTAAATAAGGGTAATCAACATAATAACCAGCAGAGGAATCAGGCTGTGCCGAATATGTCTCAGCAACAATCGCGCCCTGAACAACAAAAAGCACCTCAACAAGGAAGGCCACAACAGCAGAATGCTCCACAACCTGTAAGACCACAACCACAGGCGAGACCACAAGAACAACAAAGACCACAACCACAGGCGAGACCACAAGAACAACAAAGACCACAACCACAGGCACGTCCACAAGAACAACAAAGACCACAACCACAGGCGAGACCACAAGAACAACAAAGACCACTACCACAGGCACGTCCACAAGAACAGCAAAGACCACAACCACAGGCACGTCCACAAGAACAGCAAAGACCACAACCACAGGCACGTCCACAAGAACAGCAAAGACCACAGGCACGTCCACAACCAAGACCGCAACAGCAGGCTAGGCCACAACAACAGCCTAGACCACCTCAACAACCAAGGCCTCAGCAACAACCACGCCCACAACAACAAAATAGGCAACACCCACCTTTATAAGGGGAATATACAAATACAAAGCCCCGCTTTTTTCAGAAAGCAGGGCTTTGTATATTATAAATGTTTCGAATTTCTTAGTTCATTCTATAAGGTGCAATTAAATAAAATTGCGGTATTTGAACATCGAACAAAAAGTTATCAATTAAGCGCGACATTTGATATTCGCCTTTCATGCTACCCATATCGGTTTTTAAATTACAACCTGACACATATTCATGAGAATGGCCTGGTTCAATAATAGGTTGCTGACCAACAACACCTTCACCCTCAACTTCGCGTTTTGCACCATTGGAATCAAAGATATACCAATGCCTTGAAATTAGGCGAACCGCATAATTGCCCATATTTTCGATATTCACCTTATAAGCAAACATAAAATGGTCGTTAGTAGGGTTTGAATACTCTGGTTGATAAACTGTTTCTACAGAAACTTTTACACCTTCGGTAATAGTAGTAACCATATTTTAAACTATTTTTTCAAATATATATTTTATCTACAATAATCAAGCCATTTCTTGGTAATAATTTTATTTCATTTTTTTTCGTAAACAACAGTAAATCTGTCAGTAACCTGCTTCGAGCTCAAGGTTTGCGTATCTGGGGTTATTGCTTATATCATCCAAAATTTCCATTATCTCATCAAAAGTACCGGCGGTAACCATTTTCATGCGGTACTCTTTAAAGTTTTCAATTCCTTTAAAATAGTTGGCATAATGCCTGCGCATTTCAAAAATACCTGTTTTTGGTCCTTTCCATTCAATTGATTTTTGTAAATGCGTTTTACAGGCATCTACACGTTCCTCAATAGTAGGTTTATCCATTTCTCGGCCTGTAGCAAAATAGTGTTTAATCTCCCTAAAAATCCAAGGGTATCCTATTGCTGCTCTGCCAATCATCATTCCATCTACACCATATTCCATACGCCAAGCGGCGGCCTTTTGTGGCGAGTCAATATCGCCATTCCCAAAAATCGGAATTTTTATTCTAGGGTTCTTTTTAATATCCCTTATCAAAGCCCAATCAGCAACTCCTTTATACATTTGCGAGCGGGTGCGACCATGAACAGTCAATGCCTTTATACCAACATCTTGCAGGCGTTCGGCTACTTCGTAAACATTTTTGGTGTTATCGTCCCAGCCTAATCTGGTTTTTACAGTAACCGGGAGATGAGTGGCCTCCACAACCGCCTTGGTCATGGCGGTCATTTTTACAATATCTTGCAATAAACTTGCGCCGGCACCTCGGCAGGCAACATTTTTTACCGGGCAGCCATAATTAATATCAATTAAATCGGGCTTGGCCAATGAGGCTATTTCGGTAGCCTCACGCATATGCTCAATGTCGCTTCCAAAAATTTGGATACCAATAGGGCGCTCATATTGAAAAATATCAAGCTTTTGCCTGCTTTTTGCCGCATCACGTATAAGACCTTCTGATGAAATAAATTCTGTATACATCATATCGGCTCCGTTTAGCTTGCAAACAAAACGGAAAGGCGGGTCGCTTACATCCTCCATAGGGGCAAGTAATAGCGGGAACGTTCCTAAATCAATATTTCCTATTTGTACCGACATGCTGTATCTTCGTAGCAAAAATACAAATTTTAAGTTGGATGATAAATAACCTAGATAACGAGCCAATTGTAAAAAATACCGAAATGAGCCCATGGCTACAATTTGTCATTTTTATTACGCTATTTATTTTTATTTATTTGATAGGAAATCTTTTGGCAGTTGGTATAATTGCCATTACTACTGGAATGGATGCATTAACAAATACCCATTCTCCGCATTTTATGCAGGCCTTTTGGATTGGGCAGTTAATTGGGGTAACCATTCCAATATTTGCTATCAGCCCTATTTTCTCCTATTTTATTGTGAAAGATTTAAAAGGGTATTTAAAACCAAGCTTAAAGTTTTCGCCAATTTTACTTTTGGTAGTATTGGCCATCATGTTTTCTTCATCGCCTATTATTGAGTTACTCTCCAATATAAACGAAAAAATGCCCTTGCCATCCTACTTAAAATGGATGCGAGAAATGGAGGATAGCCTAACTAAACTCATGAATTCCGTTTTGATTATGAAAACGTTTTGGGCTATGCTTGCCAATTTATTATTGATTGGCCTATTAACTGCTATAGTAGAAGAGTTGATGTTTAGAGGATGTTTACAAACTATTTTTACTAAGTGGACAAAAAATATACATATTTCAATTTGGATTACGGCGGCCTTATTTAGTGCTTTCCATATGGAGTTTTTTGGCTTTTTGCCCAGGTTGTTTTTGGGGGCCTTATTTGGTTATTTTGTAGCTTGGAGCGGCAGTATATGGACCGGTATTTGGGCACATTTTTTGAACAATGGAACCGCAGTTGTTGTAACTTACCTTTATCAAAGAAAAGTAATAAAATTAAATCCCGACGACCAGCATTTATTTAATTATGTTAGTTACTTAATTAGCTTTATAATTGTTTTATTTTTGCTAATCATTTTTCGAAAAGTTTCCTTACAGAAAAAACAGGTTATTGAGTATTAATGGAAAAAAATTGGGTCAAAATTTATTCATCTTCCGACTATTATCAATCAGAAATGGTTAAACAGGCACTCATAGGCAATTATATTGATTCAGTAATTTTAAATAAACAAGCATCTTCCCACAGGGCATTTGGTGAAATAGAAGTTTACATCCATCAAAAAGACTTTAGCAAAGCCATAGAAATTATCATCCTCAACCAAATTAATTCATGAAAACGAGGGCGGTAACTAGTTTTTTCTTTGTCATAATTATGTTAGGCTCGGTTTTTTTGGGCCAATATGTTTTTACAGCTTTTTATTTGTTGTTAAGCACCTTTTGCTTGCGCGAATTTTACCGCTTGTTTAGGCATACCGATATTAAACCGAATATGCTGGGCGGTATTATTAATTCGGTAATCATTTATTCTATCATCGCGTTAATAGCTTACCAAAATTCGGTATTTTTTCATAAGCTTATATTTTTACTAACCTTTACCATATTCGCGTTATTTATACACGAGCTATTTAAAAAATCGGAAACGCCTTTTAGTAATATCTCCAATACCTTAGGCGGCCTAGTTTATGCCTGTTTGCCTTTTACCTTTTTTCACGGGATGGCCTTTGTAAACGGGGCTTATAACTTTCATTATCCTTTGGCTTTTATGCTCTTGCTATGGGGGAGCGATACCGGGGCTTATATGATTGGTATTAAGTTTGGGAAGCATAAATTATTTGAACGCCATTCGCCCAAAAAAACATGGGAAGGCTTTGCCGGGGGCTTATTTACCAGTTGTACTGTCGCCTTTATTATCAGCTTTTATTATACCGAATTGGCATGGTTTGATTGGGTTATCATAGCGGTTTTAACTTGCATATTTGGTACCATTGGAGATTTAATTGAATCGATGTTTAAAAGGAGCATACATGTTAAAGATTCGGGCGAGATTTTACCCGGGCATGGTGGCTTACTCGATAGGTTTGATGGTTTGTTGCTGGCCGCACCAGTGGTATACACTTATTTACACTTAATTTCAATTCATTAGTTTTGTTAAAAATATTGGCTATGACTTTCCATAAAGAGGGATATACTTCCCTAGCACTTTGCATATTGTTTATTTTTGTTTTAAACGCCCTTTTGCATTTTTTTATCCCTGAGGCTCTTCTTATTAGGTGGATTGCTTATATCTTCTCTTTCGCCCTGTTCGTTATTATCGTTCAATTTTTCCGTAGTCCAAAAATCACCGTCACCCAAAACGAAAATGTTGTATTATGCCCTGCCGATGGTAAAGTGGTGGTAATTGAAGAGGTAATTGAAGCAGAGTATTTAAAAGACACACGCATTCAGGTATCGGTATTTATGTCGCCCTTAAATGTTCATGTTAACCGTAACCCCATATCGGGCATTGTAAAATATTTTAAATATCATCCGGGTAAATACCTGGTAGCCTGGCATCCAAAATCCTCCACCGAAAACGAGCGCACCACCATAGCTGTTGAAAACGCTAAGGGTTATGTAGTACTATTTAGGCAAATTGCCGGGGCTTTGGCAAGGCGCATTGTTTGGTATGTAAGCGAAAACGATCAAGTAGCGCAAGGCAAACAGTTTGGCTTTATAAAATTTGGCTCGCGGGTTGATGTTTTTTTACCCTTGGGTTCTAAGATTAAAGTTGAATTGGGTGCTGTTGTAAAAGGTGGTATTACCGTTTTAGCCGAATTGCCAAAATAATTTTACGCAATTATCCCAACAACATTTTGCAGGTAGTTGCCCATTGTTTTTAAATCAACCATATCATTCATATAGCCAATATGCATATCGGGGCGTATAATAATGGCTTTTTGCAAATGTGGGTTCACCTCAAAAGCTTCAAAAACAGCTAAGTTTTTTCCGCTTGGTGGTAGGTAGTAAAAGTTAAGCAGGTTGGGGTATTTTAAGGTAATCCAACGGGCGGTATTAAATAAAAACATTTCCTCAAACTTGCCTAGTATCAATAAGGTAAAGCCGGGTTTGCTACACCATTCGTGCAAATCGGTGTCCAACTGTCGCTTTTCATCATAAATTCTTAAATAGGGTAATCGGTCGCCAGCTTTTATTTTTGTTCCTAAACTAAGGTGCAAGTTAAGCTTGCTTGTACGGTAGTTGATGCCAATTTGCGAAATCTGTTTAAAAATATCTTTTCTAAAATGTTCCTTGCTCCAAACAAAATTGAGCAGTTTAGGTAAAAAATGCCGCTTAAATATATTAACAAACCAATTTTTGGAGATAATTAAGCTAAAAACCCGATCTGTTGATTTCAATATTCTTTTAGCTACTGGCATTCGCTCCGCGGCATAGCTATCCAAAATAGTTTCCGCATAATTGCCATTTATTACACCTGCCAGTTTCCAAGCCAGGTTATATCCATCTTGTATGCCGGTGTTCATACCCTGCCCACCAGCCGGGGAGTGCACGTGCGCTGCATCGCCTATTAAAAAACAATGTTGGTTCCTAAAATTATCGGCCATGCGCTTATGTATTTGATAAACCGAAAACCATAACACTTTTTGAGCATGCACATCGATGCCTGTTATTGATTTTATAAAGGGGTGCAGGTGTTCAAAGCTTAGCTCGTTTGGGTCTGTATCAAAGGGGGGGACATTAGCAGCCACTCTGAAACTGTTTTTTTCGGAAAGGGGCAAAAACGCCGCGAATCCATCTTTATCAATAAAATCGGTCATCTCGTCTTCCACCAGCTCGCTGTTGTTCGATGCTATATCTGCTACACAGAACCAACCCGGATATGTTTTGCCCGTAAAAGGAATTTTTAATAATTGCCTTACCTTACTATGCATCCCATCGGCACCTATTAGCCAGTCGCAAGTTAGGTTTACTTCATTATCATGTTGAATTAGCCTTGCTTTTACTTGATTATCAATCTGTTGTATATTTTTAAGCGCAGTATCCCAATAAACCGGACAACAATTTTGGCTTAGGTAGTTAAGCAATAGTTGTTCGTTTTCATTTTGTTTGTACGATAACATGTAGGGGTATGGCGTTAATCCATCCCCAACGTTATTTAATGATATGAAGGCTAGTTGTTTATTTTTCTGATTGATGGTTACTGCCCTAATTGGCTGACCATTTTGTATGGCCGTGTCTACAATACCCATTTGCCTGTAAATTTCGAGGGTTTGAGCTTGTACCGCCAATGCTTTCGAGAAAGTAGTTATTCCCTTTTTACTATCAATAATAATGGGTTGTATGCCGTACCGAAGTAGTTGAGTAGCCATCATTAAGCCAGAAGGCCCAGCGCCAACTATCAAAACTTGTGTATGTGTACCTTGTGCAATCATTTTTATTTATGGAATAGCAAAAAGATAGTTGGTCTTTTATGCAATTCCGGCACTTTTTTTTGCCATTCGGCGATGGTTTTTGTTTGAACAAATTCAGTAACCGAAGTTAAGTCGCAAGCTATGCAGAGTCTGCTTTTGGCCTGGGCCGTTTTCAGTATATCATCCAGCAATGAATTATTGCGGAAAGGTGTTTCAATAAAGATTTGGGTTTGCTTATGCTTTTCGGCCATGTTTTCCAATTCTTTTACCTTTTTTGTTCTTTCTACCTTGTCAATAGGTAAATAACCATGAAAAACAAAGCTTTGTCCGTTAAAGCCCGAAGCCATCAAAGCCAATAAAATTGAACTTGGGCCAACTAAAGGGATAACCTTAATACCCATGCGGTGCGCTTTTTCTACAATGCCGGCACCAGGGTCTGCAATGCCGGGGCAACCAGCCTCGCTCATCAAACCCACATCATTACCCGCTTGTAGCCCCTTAAAAAAATCGGCAGTATTGTTATCACGGTTATGCTTGCTGTAATCGTGTATAATCAGTTCGCTTTGAGGCGTTTTTAATCCGGCTTCCTTTAAAAATTTTCGGGCCGTTTTTTCGTTCTCAACAATATACTCTTTTATGTTATTGATACAACTAACAAGGTAGGGCGTAAATGAACTATCCGCAGCATTTTCGGCGAGTGGCACAGGTATTAAGTATAATGTTCCAAATGGCATATTGCAAAATTGCTCTTTTTTGTTTAATTTAAGGGCTTAACAAATAAAAACTTATTTAAAGATGTAATTAACAAGTAAAATAATAAAATGAATTAAAAATAGACTTTAAAATACTGAAAGGAGATATAAAGATGAAAGAATTAAGCAAAAATTGGTTTATAGAAGGCAGAATTGATTTTGAGTATAAAAAATATATTTTACTTGATTATCTACAAGAAATTAACCGGAGTTTTAATAAAAGTCAGCTTTATCCAAACCTGTCTGATTTGATTTTCCATTTTAACAATTTACTATATTTTAAAAAGAATAAATCTATACTCCAACAATCGTTCCCGCAACGATTAACAAAAGCCGATATAGCTACAGTTAAACTAACCTATCAAAAAATAATAGAGGATGATAGCTCAATGAAAGATATAGAATCAATTATTTTGTTTGCTATTGAAAACATGGATCCGGCTATAAAAACCGGAAAAGAGATATATGATTTTGTTGAAAGCAGGTTGAATATAAACCCAATAGGAATTGTGCCCTTAATGCCTTACCATGGATATTTTTCATTGCAAAACGGAATGCAAAAAACCAATTGGGTATACGAGTATCAGATAACCATTTTTGAAAAAAAAGATGATAAATACAGAGGTATTAATATTCATTTTATTGATACTTATGAACAAAGTATTTCAAACACCCCCGAAACCTTAAAGCTGAAGTTAATTAAACGAAATAAATACTTGCCAAATCCGGCTGTATACTTTGTTCAAAGCGATATCAGTTTTCCGCTTGAAGAAACTTTGCTGCCCATTGCTAAGAGAAGTTTGGTTAAGTTCATTTCTAATGCAGCCTAGTTAATGGGTGGTAATTTAAAAACTTTATATTTTTGGCAATTTTATTATCAATTTTGAAAGTATGTTATCGTAAATTTTAGTTTTTAATAAAATCGAGAATTTCATTTTTAACTATCTTGATTTCTGATAGATTTGCAGCTTTAAATACTATAAACTTTGAAAGAAAATATCCTTATTGTTGATGATATAGACCCGGTTTTTATTGAAAGGGCTACAAAATTAGGTTACAATTGTGATTACAAACCCTTAATTAAACCTGAGGAAGCATTGCAAATTATAAATAACTATACAGGTTTAGTTATACGTTCAAAATTTAAGGTAAATAAGGAGCTTATTGATCTGGCAACCAAGCTTCGTTTTATATGCCGTGCCGGTGCAGGAATGGATGGTGTTGATGTGGCGTATGTAAAACAAAAACATATTGAGTTAATAAATGCACCCGAGGGTAATATGGATGCTGTTGGCGAACATGCAGTTGGTTTATTGCTTGCTTTAATGAATAACTTTTTAATTGCCGACGGCGAAATTAGGAATGGATTGTGGAGAAGGGAAGCAAATAGGGGTTATGAACTTAAAGGAAAAACTGTAGGCATTATAGGTTATGGGCATATGGGCAAAAGTTTTGCCACAAAACTTCTCGGTTTTGATGTGGATGTTATTGCCTATGATAAGTACAAAACAGGTTTCAGCGATATGTATGTTACTGAGGTTAGTATGGAGCAAATGGTAAAAAAGTGTGATATATTGAGCCTGCATATTCCATTATCAAACGAAACACTGGATTTGGTAAACGAAGAATATTTGTTCCACTTTAAAAAACCTATCTTTTTAATCAATACATCAAGGGGTAAAATTGTAAATACGCCCGCTGTATTAAATGCTATAAAGCAAGGGAAAGTTTTAGGTGCCGGATTGGATGTATTAGAAACAGAAAAATTCCCGGCACTTGCCGAAGAACACTGGTATGAAGAACTACGTAAATCAGGCAAGGTAATATTAACTCCACATGTTGCTGGTTGGACTTTTGAATCGTACAGAAAAATTAGTGAAGTAATGGCTGATAAGCTGAGCGAGCTTTAACCAAAATTACTTGTAACTCTTCTGTCAATATATGTTAAGCCATTGTTAGTGAAATGGCAATTTTGTACCTTTGTGAAAATTTTAAGGGGCAAATATTGATGAAGTTAGATCTTAGTTATCAGGAGCAATTCCAAGCGCGCCATATAGCGCCAAACCAATCGGATACCGAAAAAATGTTAAAATCTATAGGTGTAAACACCTTGGATGATTTAATTGAACAAACAGTCCCGCAAAAAATACGATTAAAGGCTCCCTTAAATCTACCTGATGCAAAAAGTGAATTTGATTACCTCAACACTTTAAAACAAACGGCCTCAAAAAATAAAGTTTTCAAATCATTTATTGGTCAGGGTTATTATGATGTGATAGTACCAGGGGTTATCCAGCGCAATATTTTGGAAAATCCGGGTTGGTATACTCAATATACACCCTATCAGGCAGAAATTGCACAAGGTCGCTTACAAGCATTGCTTAACTTTCAAACCATGGTTATTGAAATAACCGGAATGGAAATTGCCAATGCTTCGCTACTTGATGAAGCCACGGCTGCTGCCGAAGCCATGTTTATGCAATACAGTTTGCGTAAAAACAACAAAGCAAATAAATTTTTTGTTTCCGACGAGCTATTTCCACAAACTATTGATGTTTTAAAAACCCGTGCTCAACCATATGGTATTGATCTTATAATTGGCAACCACCAAACAGTTGAACTGACTGATGATATGTTTGGGGCAATAGTTCAATATCCTGCCGGAAATGGAGCTGTATATAACTATCAGAATTTTGCAGAAAATGCGCATCAATTAGGGATTAAACTAACAGTAGTTGCCGATTTATTAAGCCTTGTATTGCTTACTCCTCCGGGAGAATGGGGAGCAGATATTGTAGTTGGTTCAACACAACGTTTTGGGGTACCAATGGGTTTTGGTGGCCCTCATGCAGCCTTTTTTGCTACCAAAGAGGAATATAAGCGTTCACTGCCCGGTAGAATAATTGGCGTTACCATTGATAGTGCTGGAAATTATGCCTTAAGGATGGCATTGCAAACCCGCGAACAACACATTCGCCGTGATAAAGCTACATCAAACATCTGTACTGCCCAGGCTCTGCTGGCAATTATGGCTAGTATGTATGCTATATACCATGGTCCGAAAGGCATCAAATTAATTGCACAAAGAATACATGGTTTAGCAATATTACTTTCAAATACCTTGGAACAGCTGGGTTATAAACAGCTCAATGATGTATTTTTTGATACCTTAAAATTTGAGTTGGGCGACTTAACAAACCCTATTCATGCCGAAGCTATCAATAATGAAATGAATTTCCATTATTCGGCTTTGGTAACTACAATTTCAATAGATGAAACTACCTCAATCCAGGATATTAAAACAATCACTCGAATTTTCGCTAAGGTGAAAGGTAAAACCTTGGCAGAGGTTGATTTTGATACTTTGGCATTAAATATTGAAACCTTGATTCCAGCCGAGTTGCAACGCAAAACTGCTATTTTAAGGCATGCTGTATTTAACGCACACCAATCTGAGCATGAGATGTTGCGTTATATTAAATCTCTCGAAGCAAAAGATTTATCCTTATGCCATTCAATGATTGCCCTAGGTTCGTGTACTATGAAGTTAAATGCAACAACCGAAATGGTACCGGTAACTTGGCCCGAATTTGGCAAAATACACCCATTTGCGCCAACAGATCAGGTTGGTGGTTATATGCAATTATTTGATGAATTGAATGCATGGCTTAGCGAAATTACCGGTTTTGCAGCCATGAGTTTACAACCCAACGCCGGGGCTCAAGGTGAATATGCTGGATTAATGGTAATACGTGCCTACCACGCAGACAGGGGTGATAGCCACCGTAATATTGCTTTGGTACCTTCCTCAGCTCATGGAACAAACCCGGCATCAGCAGCCATGGCAGGCATGAAAATAATTGTAGTGAAATGTGATGATAATGGTAATATTGACGTTGCCGATTTAAAATCAAAGGCGGAGCAATATAAGGACGAATTATCTGCCTTGATGGTTACTTACCCATCTACTCACGGGGTTTTTGAAGAATCAATAATAGAGATTTGCGATATTGTTCACCATAATGGCGGACAAGTATATATGGACGGAGCCAATATGAATGCGCAAGTAGGCTTAACAAGTCCTGCCAGTATTGGTGCAGATGTTTGTCACTTAAATTTGCATAAAACTTTCTGTATACCGCATGGTGGTGGCGGACCGGGCATGGGCCCAATTGGAGTAGCAAAACATTTGGTGCCGTTTTTGCCAGGCCATTCGGTTGTTGATATTGAACGCGGAAAATCTATTCATGCGGTATCTGCTGCACCATGGGGTTCTGCTTCTATTTTGGTCATCTCTCATGCCTACATCGCCATGATGGGCGCCGCCGGATTAACAGACGCAACCAAATACGCAATTTTAAATGCCAATTACATCAAGACTCGATTAGAACACCATTACCCCGTACTTTATACTGGTGCGAATGGTAGATGTGCCCACGAAATGATTTTAGATTGCCGCGCATTTAAAGCTTTTGGCATCGAAGTAACAGATATTGCAAAGAGATTGATGGATTATGGTTTCCATGCTCCTACTGTTTCCTTCCCCGTTGCGGGCACGGTTATGGTTGAGCCTACCGAATCTGAACCTAAACACGAGCTCGACCGTTTTTGTGATGCCATGATTTCTATCAAACATGAAATTGATAATATAGAAAAAGGCTTATCCGACAAAATAGATAACCCGTTGAAAAACGCACCACATACAGCATCAGTAATTACAGCAAATAACTGGGATCATCCATATACCCGCCAAAAGGCTGCATTTCCATTACCTTATGTAAGTGCCAATAAATTCTGGCCTTCAGTAGGTCGGGTAAATGATACGTATGGCGACAGAACATTAATTTGCAGTTGTCCGCCTTTAGAAGAATATGCTTTTGAAGAGAGTATAATGGAATAATTTTAAGACTTAAAAGGATCAAAGCAGAAATAAACTGATTATTAGTAATTGATTTTCAGAATATTCATTTAAATGTTCTTAATATTCAATATGTAACAGAGGTAATCCAATTATCTCTGTTTTTTTCTGTCCGGGTTTTATTTTCAATTTTTTTGTCACTACAATAAGTTTTTTTAATATCTATAATAACCCGAAGGTATTTTTATATTTTTGTTCAAAATATTTTTATAATGGCCGAGATTAAAATTTCTAACAAAGACTGGGAAAGAATCAAAATTAAAATCCAGCGAAAATATAACAATTTGACAGATTCTGAATTACAGTATACAGAGGGAAACGAAGAAGCTTTGATAGCAAATTTGATGAATCTGGTTCACCGTAACCGTGATTATGTTGTATTTACTTTAAAAAAAGCATTGGTAAATATTGATACAAATAGGTTATAGCATCAATAAAACTGCTATTGCAAAGTTCTCGAAAGTAAATTAACAATAATACGTTAACAATCAAAAATATTGGTCATTAATTGGCTGTTATTGAATTATAATTTTACTTTTAACAATAAATTCCGGCATTGATATGATAAAGGGGAGGCTGATAATTGAAAAAAATAAATGGTGGCTATTTGCCAGTGTTTTTTTATGCTGCATTATTGCCTTCGGATTTAACGATGACCTTTTCCAAATTGCCAAAAACCTTGACATCTTTACCTCAGTTTATAAGGAAGTAAATATTAATTATGTTGATGATATAAATTCATCAAAAATGTTAAAAACAGGTATTGATGCCATGCTCGAAGGGCTGGATCCATATACTATTTACGTTCCTGAATCAGATATTGAAGAATACAAACTTCATTATGTAAGTACACAATTTGGTGGCATAGGAGCCTCTGTGTTTATTAGAGACAAGAAAATTTTCTTTGCCGAGATATTGGAAGGTTTTCCGGCAAACAAGGCTGATATAAAGCCGGGAGATCAATTGGTTAAAATAAATGATATTCCGCTTGAGGGTAAAAATAACGATCAGGTAGGGGTTTTGTTAAAAGGTGCAAAAGGAACTTCTGTAAAACTTCTTATTAAGAGGGAAGGTAAAGATCAACCTATACTGTTAGATATAACAAGGGATGAAATTTTACAACCGAATGTTTCCTATTCGGGAATGGTGGATGGTAATATAGGTTATATTAAATTGGATCGTTTTCTGGAAAATTCGGCAGATGAGGTTAAAAATGCCTTGCTTGAAATTAAGAAAAAAGAACCCAATGGTATCATTTTAGATTTACGCTCAAACGGTGGTGGAATTTTACAGGAAGCGGTAAAAATCGTGAATCTTTTTGTTAACAAAGATGTAGAAGTAGTAAGTCAAAAGGGTAAGCTTAGGGAAAAAAACTTTACCTATAAAACCACCAATGCGCCTATTGAACCTAACCTTCCGCTCATAGTATTAACCAATAGTGGTTCTGCTTCTGCCTCCGAAATTGTTGCGGGCTCCTTACAAGATTTAGATAGAGCTGTTATTATTGGACAACGCAGTTATGGAAAAGGACTAGTACAGCAAACCTTTAATATGCCATATAATAGCTTGGTTAAAATAACTATTGCTAAGTATTATGTACCTTCTGGCAGATGTATACAGGCTATTGATTATACCCACCGCAAGGATGATGGAAGTGTGGTGAAGGTTGCAGACTCACTTATACACGAGTTTAAAACTAAAAATGGTCGATCTGTTTATGATGGAAGTGGTATTTATCCTGATGTACTGGTTAAAAAGGAGCGTTTTTCTAAAGTTACCCAAGCTGTTGTTAGTAAGTTATTTGTTTTTGATTATGCCAATCGTTTTTACAGAACGCATCCTGCTATTGAAAAAGAACCAAGAAAATTTACTATAACTGATAATGATTATGCAGATTTTGTGAACTTTTTGAATGGTAAAAATTTCAGCTATACAACTGGGTATGAAAAATTACTCGAAAGTTTTAAAACGGAGGTTACTAAGGAAAAGCAATTTGCCGATATACAAACTGAATACGAGGCTTTGAAAGCAAAAATAGCCGCTGCTAAAAACAATGATTTGCAGGTTCACAAAGATGAGATAAAGCGTGCCTTAGAAATTGAAATTATATCAAGGTATTATTTTGAAAAAGGCAAATACGAGGTGAATTTTAAATACGATAAAGACATTGCTGAGGCCATTAAAACAATACAAAGCAAAGACCTTATTGCCTCTATACTAAAAGGAGATGGCCAATTTAAGGTGATTGGTAAGCCTGTGCTAGCAGTAATTAATAAAAAATCAGATAAAGATTCAACATTATCTGATTTTTAGTTCTCCCTATAATCTTTAAACCAGAATATTTCAATGGTTTAGTTTGGTAATACCCATGTTCCAAAACATGAAGGCCCATTTATCAACCTGTCCGTTTATAACCTGGCTGGTACTTTGTCCGGCTCCATGACCCGCATTTGTTTCAATTCTTATTAATGTAGGTAATTCACCCTTTTGCATTTCTTGTAATCTGGCAGCAAACTTAAATGAGTGTGCCGGTATAACGCGGTCGTCGTGGTCAGCAGTTGTTACCATGGTTGCTGGGTAATTAGCTGGTTTTAATGCATGGTAAGGAGAATAATTATAAAGGTATTGAAACATCTCCTTTGAATCTTCGGCAGTACCATAATCATAACTCCAACCGGCTCCGGCAGTAAATTTATTATAACGAAGCATATCCATCACTCCAACGGCAGGAAAAGCAACCTTGCACAAATCTGGTCTTTGAGTCATCACCGCTCCAATTAATAATCCTCCGTTTGAACCTCCAGAAATAGCGAGATAATCCTTTGAAGTATATTTATGTTTAATGAGGTATTCGGCAGCCGCAATAAAATCATTAAATACATTTTGCTTTTTCATTTTGATGCCTGCTTTATGCCATTTACCACCATATTCCCCCCCACCACGCAGGTTGGGTACCGCATAAATCCCCCCTTGATCAAGCAAAATAATGTTTGAGACACTAAAAGCAGGCGTTAAGCTTATGTTAAACCCACCATAGCCATACAATAGGGTTGGATTTTTTCCATTTAGTATAACACCCTTTTTGTAGGTAATGATCATCGGAATTTTCGTTCCGTCCTTGGAAGGATAAAAAACTTGTTTACTCTCGTACAAATCGGGATTAAAATCAACCCCCGATTTTTTAAAAATAGTACTTGTGCCAGCAGTAATATCATACTTAAATATGGTAGGAGGGTAAACATAACTTGTAAAGGTATAGTACAGCTCTTTTTCTTCCTTTTTGGCACTAAAGCCTCCGGCACTACCTAATCCCGGTAGGGAAATGGTGTGCTCTAATTTCCCATCCATACTGTATTGTTCAACTACCGAGGTTGCATCTTTTAAATATTCTGCAAAAATTTTACCACCACCTGTGTTTGCAGTTAATACATTTTGGGTGGTTGGTATTAAATCCTTCCAATTAATTGGTTTAGCGTTTGCAGCATCAACTGTAACTAGCTTGAAATTAGGAGCGTATAAATTTGTTACTATAAATAATTTATTACCATCATTATTAAGTACTGAATGTTCATTGTCGAAATTATCAACCAATGTATTGATGATGCTTCCGGGAATTGTAAGGTCTTGTAAATATAACTCGTTTCCGGTAGTTGTATTGGCAGCAGATATAACCAAAAAATGCTCATCTTCTGTTAAATATGCCCCTATATACCTTCTCGGTGTCTTTTCACCACCAAAAATTAGCTGGTCGCTGCTTTGTTTGGTGCCTAGCTCATGGTAATAGAGCTTATGAAACTGTGTCATGCCTGATAATTGCGAACCCGCCTTTGGTTTATCATAGCTGCTATAGTAAAATCCGGCGTTGCCCTTCCAGGCTATATCGCTAAATTTAATATCGGTCAGGGTATCGCCCACAATTGATTTATCTTCCGTTTTAATTACAATTACCTTGCGCCAATCACTCCCGCCTTCTGATAATTGATAGGCAGCCATACTACCATCTTTGGTAAATGAAATTCCTTGCAAGGAGGTAGTACCATCCGTCGAGAATTTATTGGGATCTAAAAATATCTCGGGTGTCCCTTCCCCTTCTTGTCGCCATAAAACCGACTGGCTTTGTAAGCCATCGTTTTTATAAAAGTAGGTGTATTTGCCTTCCTTAAAAGGCGCACTGAATTTTTCGTAATTCCAAAGCTGTTTCAATCGCTTTTGCAAGTCATCACGAAAAGGAATTTGAGCTAAATAACCTTGTGTAACCTTGTTTTGTGCACCTACCCATGCCTTGGTGTCATCTGCGCGGTCATCTTCTAGCCATCTAAATGGGTCAGGTACATGGGTGCCAAAGTAAGTATCAATAGTATCAACCTTTTTAGTAGTGGGGTATATGATTTTATTTGTCATATTTTGTGCTAAGGTAATGCAACAAAACAAAAAAGAAAGAAAGGTACAAACAATTGATTTCATATCTGTTTTTATGGTTTGTTAAAGATATTAAAAAAACACAAAAGGGTAAATTTAAAGATAAAATTTAATCTAGGTGAAACTGCATTTTCTACCAATATAATCATTTTGAAAATAGTATAACCAAAATGATGATATGCTAAATATTTTTAATAATATAATTTATGTGCAGTTACTTTGTTTATAGCGCTTTAAAATTCAATTTAAATAATGTTTAAATGGTTATTAAATGATTTTTAGGCTCCTAATATTTTTAATTTAAGGTAAATTGAAGTTATAGCACTGCCCTTTTTGAATTTGGTTGATTTTTTTATTGATCAATGAACCTTAGTTTTCATAAATTACGAAAATTCTTCAACAAAAAATGGCGGTAAGTTATAAACCTATCGCCATTATACTATTAATAATTATTGATGTTGTTTAAATCAACAACCTAACCGGTTCTTCCAATAATGATTTTAAAGTTTGCAAGAAGGCCGCACCCGAAGCACCATCAACCACGCGGTGGTCGCTGCTTAGTGTAACCTTCATAATATTACCCGGTACTACTGCACCGTTTTTAACAACAGGTACTTGTTGTATACCACTAACCGCTAAAATACAGGCATTTGGTGTATTTATAATTGCTGTAAACTCATCAACCCCAAACATGCCTAAGTTTGAAATAGTAAAGGTAGAGCCTTCCATTTCGGCAGGTTGCAGTTTTTTAGACTTGGCTTTTTGAGCGAAGTCTTTCACCTCTACCGAGATATGGCTCAATGATTTACCATCAGCAAATTTAATTACAGGGACCAATAAACCTTCATCAACCGCTACGGCTACACCAATGTGTACATGCTCGTTGGTGCGAATCTTATCGCCCAAGAAAGAAGAGTTGATAGTAGGGTGTTGTTTAAGGGCAACCGCGCAGGCTTTTAAAACAAAATCATTAAATGATATTTTAACCGGCGATACTTCATTGATGCGGGTACGGGCCTTAATAGCTTCGTCCATATCAATCGTCATGGTAACATAAAAATGCGGAGCGGTAAACAAGCTTTCGGATAACCGACGGCTAATAGCTTTGCGCATTTGAGTTACCGGCTTCTCGCTAAAGCTTTCAACTCCTGTATAAGTAGGCAGTTTTGGTGATGCCGGAGCTGAAGTTATAGCTGGCGCACTTTCTGTTTTGGCTGGAGTAGCGGCAGGTGTGTACGATTCTACGTCTTTTTTGGTAATACGGCCACCTTCGGCAGTTCCTTTTACATTGTTTAGGTTAATGCCTTTTTCTTTGGCTATTTTACGTGCCAAAGGAGAGGCTTTTACCCTGCTATCATCACTAGTAGTCTCTGCATGTGCAGCAGCTGTTGCTGATGGAGCAGCTTCAGCTTGGGGTGTAGGTGCGCTTTCAGCAACAGCATCCTCGCCACTATCATCCAATAAAGCACTTATATCGGTTCCGGCTTTACCTACTATGGCTATAATTCCATGTACTTTAGCGGCTTCGCCTTCTTTAGGGCCTATATATAATAAGGTACCGGCTTCATAACCAACAACTTCCATTGTAGCTTTGTCTGTTTCAACATCTGCTAATGAATCATCGGCTTTTACAGTATCACCTACTTTAAAATTCCATTTATTGATCACTCCCTCGGTCATGGTATCGCTCAAGGCTGGCATACGTATTACAGTAGCCGGAATGCTTGATTTATCAACCTTTGCCTTAGCTGGGGCAGCAGCTTGCGGTTTTTTATCTTCAACAACCGGGGCTACTTCTTTTTTATCAGCAGTACTTGCAGCACCTAAGGCCGATTTATAATCTTCTCCCTCTTTACCAATAACGGCTATCAAGGCATCAACCGGAACTGCTTTACCTTCTTCAACGCCGATGTAAAGTAAAGTGCCGTCCTGGTACGACTCAAAATCCATGGTAGCTTTATCAGTTTCAATCTCGGCAAGTACATCGCCTGATTTTACTTTGTCACCAACTTTTTTATGCCATTTAGCCAAAACCCCTTCGGTCATGGTATCGCTCATTTTTGGCATTTTAATAACTTCGGCCATATATTAATGATGAATGGTTTTTAAAATTCTTATCGTTTATAATTGGTTAGCTCATTATATAAGGATAGTCTTTCTGTACATATACATCGGTATATAGTTCAGATGCATCCGGGTATGGTGATTCTTCTGCAAAGCGTACAGATTCTTCAACCTCTGCCTTTACTTTGGCATCAATTTCATCAAACCATTTTGCCGTGGCATATTTTTCTTTCTCAATAATGTGCCTTACATGATCAATGGGGTCTTTTGCCTTATAGCTTTCCAATTCTTCTTTGGTACGATATTTTTGTGGATCGGACATAGAGTGACCTTTATACCTATAAGTACGCATTTCCAGAAAAGTTGGTCCTTCGCCATTGCGTGCACGTTGCACAGCTTCATCCATAGCCACATGCACTGCGGCCGGATCCATGCCATCAACCGGACTGGAAGGGATGCCATATGGCAAACCTAATTTATAAATATCTGTTTGAGCGGTAGTACGGCTTAATGAGGTACCCATGGCATATCCGTTATTTTCGCAAACAAAAATAACCGGCAATTTCCATAAGGCTGCCATATTAAAGGTTTCGGTTAATGCACCTTGGCGCACAGCACCGTCGCCCATATAAGCAACATTTACAAATTGAGTGCCCTTATATTTTTCGGCGAAAGCAATACCGGCACCCAATGGTACCTGACCACCAACTATACCATGACCACCATAAAAATGTTTTTCCTTATCAAACATGTGCATGGAGCCACCTTTTCCTTTTGAGCATCCGGTAGCTTTACCATAAAGCTCGGCCATAATAGCGTTGCTTGATACTCCTTTGGCGATGGCATGTGCATGATCACGATAAGCAGTAATTAAACTATCTTCTGGTTTCAAAACAGACATTGCGCCGGCTAAAACCGCCTCTTGCCCAATGTATAAGTGGCAGAAGCCCCTTATTTTTTGTTGACCATATAATTGTCCTGCTTTTTCTTCAAATTTTCGCATTAAAAGCATGGCCTCGTACCACATTAGGTAAGTGCCTTTATTAATTTCAATTGACCCCATTTATTTTAAAAACGATGATTTTTTAATAGTAATGCGCAAATCTAATTATATCCTTGAAAATATCGAAACCCCAAGCAAATAGTTGAACATATTTATGCTTTTATTTTAAACTTTTTACCTAAAACAATCCGAATGTGCTTTAATGCTGTATAAATAAGACTCATATTTAGGTCTTGTTGTTAATAAGAAATTGTAATAAAATGCCTTTAATGCCTATTTAGGGCAGTTTAATTAAATATTAGTATACAATTGTGGAAAAAATCTGTCATATAGTTGTAACTTAATAAATTTTAAATATTTTTGTAACTTACTATAAACAGCGTGTCCTTTTAATAATACTATTTTAGTTGTTAAAGGACAGTAATACTAATAATATGAAGAAAGCTTTAATTCTTTTAGTCCTATTTTTTAGCGTTATCACAGCTATAGCTCAAACAAAAAATGCACCTGAACAAAAAACAACCGTAGTTCAGGATGATGATGATAATCTGGCTAAAGATTATTTTTCGCAAATTATGGGGGTTGCGTTATCTGCCACCTCAAATTTAAAATTGTTTCATTTTGTTTATGACTGGATTGGCACTCCATACCGTTTTGGTGGCAGTACCAAAAAAGGTATTGATTGTTCTGCCTTTACAAAAACCTTGTATAGTGAAGTTTTTAAAATTGATATAGAACGTAATTCGAGAGATATTTTTAGCATGGTTAACCCTGTGAAAAGGGAAAATTTGCAAGAAGGCGATTTGGTATTTTTTAAAATACATAGCAGAAGGATCTCACATGTAGGGATATACCTCGGAGATAATAAATTTGCACATGCTTCTAATCGTGGAGTGGCCATTAATAGTCTTGACGATAACTACTATAAAAAATACTTTTATCGAGGTGGAAGAATGCTAGAGGCATTTAAAGCCGAACTGGTGAAAGACGATGAAAAAAACAAGAACAATAAATAAACCATTATAAACCTAAATTGAAAATCCTTTCGCAAACCGAAAGGATTTTTTTTGAATGAAACCTTATAAGCCGATTATAATTTGTGTATTAATATTGGTTTTTTTTGGCTGTGACGTAGTTCCGGTTGAAAAAAAGAAACCAGTTATTGTTCATAAAGTAAAGAAAAAGCCTGTTTTAACCCCGCTTGATAAAGTTGCCGATACCCTTAACATAGCAGCAGTTGGCGATATGATGCTGGGTACCTCTTATCCAAACGAAAAGAATTTACCCCCTGATAGTGCCAAAGGAAGCTTCAATGCTGCATTAAATGAATTAAAGAACGCCGATGTTACATTTGGCAACCTTGAAGGTACTTTAATTAATAACGCAAAACCTGCTCCATTTAAATTAAAGCAAGTGAGCAAGGCTTGGCTTTTTAAAATGCCACCCTATTATGGTAACATTTTTAAAGATGCCGGTTTTAAAGTAGTTAGTTTGGCTAACAACCATATTGGCGATTTTGGGGATACCGGTAGAACTAGCACCATGAAGGTTTTGGATAGTTTGGGTATTTATTATGGTGGACAAGTGAAACACCCTAGTGCGTTGTTTAAAATAAAGGGACTTACCATTGGCTTTTGCGCTTTTGCCCCCAATGCCAATACCCTACCCATACTCCAATTAAAAAATGCAGCTAATATAATTTATGGGCTTAAAAAACAGTGTGATGTATTAATAGTATCATTTCATGGTGGAGGCGAGGGGCCGGTATTTGAGCATATCCCATTTAAGATGGAATCATATTTAAACCAAAAGCGTGGTAATGTAAACGCTTTTGCCCATACAGCCATTGATGCCGGAGCCGATTTGGTATTTGGGAACGGACCGCATGTATGCAGGGCCATGGAGCTGTATAAAAACCGGTTAATTGCCTATAGTTTGGGTAATTTTTGTACCTATCGTTGTGTAAGTGTAGCTGGTGTTTGTGGTATTGCACCATTACTCAAAGTGGTGGTAAATAAAAAGGGCGAATTTATAAATGGTAAAATTGTTTCGTACAAACAAACTCATAATAAAGGCTTGTTGCCGGATAGTTTGAATAAAGCGGCTCAAAAAATTAAAGAACTAACCGAAACCGACTTTCCGGATGCCGGTATTTTAATTGCTTATAATGGGCAGATTTCAAAAAAGCCTTAATTGATTCGTATTTATTTGCCTAATTAGCAATCAAAGCTATCTCAACCTTAAATGTTTCTATTTTTTACAAAGCAAAAAAAACACAATAAATTCATTGAATTGTTGTAATAAATTACCTTACCTTTAATCTAATAAATAAACATAAACCATGACACCAGGAATCGGATTTCTCATTTTCGTTTTTATTTTATTGGTGGTTATTTTATCATCCTTTGTTTCTGTTAAACAAGGAAGCATAGTAGTAATAACCGTTTTTGGTAAGTACAGAAGGATACTTACTCCCGGACTAAACTTCAAAATTCCATTTATCGAGAGTATTTACTCTAAAATTTCAATCCAAAACCGCTCTGTCGAATTAGAATTTCAGGCAGTAACCTTCGATCAGGCCAACGTTTACTTTAAGGCGATGTTGCTTTATTCGGTGCTTGACCAGCGGGAAGAAACAATTCAAAACGTAGCCTTTAAGTTTGTTGATGAGCGTAACTTAATGCAGGCCTTGATTCGTACGGTTGAGGGCTCTATCAGGGCATTTGTGGCCACCAAAAGACAATCAGAAGTATTGATTTTAAGGCGCGACATTGTGGAGCATGTAAAGGAGCAATTGGACGTGGTATTAGAAGGCTGGGGTTATCATTTACAGGATTTGCAATTGAATGATATTACCTTTGATGAGGTGATTATGAAATCAATGAGTCAGGTAGTGGCTTCCAACAACTTGAAAGCTGCAGCTGAGAACGAAGGACAAGCTTTACTGATAACAAAAACTAAAGCAGCAGAGGCTGAGGGTAATGCTATCAAAATTTCGGCAGAGGCCGAGCGCCAGGCATCACAATTACGCGGGCAAGGCGTTGCTTTATTTAGGGAGGAAGTGGCCAAGGGTATGTCGGTTGCTGCAAAAGAAATGCAGGAAGCAAATATGGATACTTCAGTTATCTTGTTTACTATGTGGACAGAATCTATCAAACATTTTGCTGAAAACTCAAAAGGCAATGTAATCTTTTTGGATGGCTCGAGTGAGGCTATGCAACGCACCATGAAAGAGATGATGGCGCTTAACCAAATAAACAGGGATAACACCAAAAAATAAAAGAATACGCTTAAATTAAATTCCGATAAATTAGTTTTGGGAAAATTCTCAGACTATTTTATCGGAATTTTTAGTTTAATAATCATCAATTAAGCCGCTATCCAAATAACATCAATAAACCATTTTTTATTATCAAAAAATTGTATGCTTGGGATGAAGTTGCAATTAATGGCCATTTTGTTAATTTCATCAACCGAAAACTTTTGCGAAATTTCCATGTAGATGCATTCATCCTTTAAGAACTGTATGTGCTGATTATGGATGGTAACCATTTGATTGGTCAAACTAACTAAATAACTTTTACAAGCGCCCGATACCGGATCGTAAGTAGGGTAATGTTCAAAATTATCCAAATTAAAATTGCCACCCAATTCGCGATTTATACGTTCCAATAAGTTTAAATTGAATTTTTTAGTGATGCCTTCTTTGTCATTATAGGCTGCCAAAATAGTAGCTGGATTTTTCTTTAGGTCAAATCCAACCAATACCAAATTGCCGGGAGATAATTGGTTGCGCAAGGCTTTGCAAAACTCTTCTGCCTCCTGCACATCCATATTCCCAATGTTCGAACCTAAAAACAATACAACCTTGCGGTTAGTTGAATTTGTAGCGCTTTGTTGCAACATCTCGAAATACTCGCCGTTAAGGCCATCTATTTTTAAACCGGGTAGTAGGGTAGGAAGGGTAAGTTGCAAATATGAAATTACATTCTCCGAAATGTCAATCGGCATATAAGTAAAATCAGCGCCATTATCCAACAGATACTTTAGCAAATAGGTTGATTTCGTGGCATCGCCGGCACCTAATTCCAATAAATCAAAAGGACTACCGTCAGCAATAATAGCCTTACATATCTCAGCTGTTTTTTGCGAAAATATTTCCAGCTCGCAATTGGTAGGGTAGTATTCCACACAATTCATTAAATCTTGGAAAAGCCTGTCGCCAATGGCATCATAAAAATATTTTGAATATAGTTGCTTAGGGTTTGATTGTAAACCCAAAAGAACGTCATCCAAAAACTGATTGATTTTTGATGTATTTTGAGGTTTTAATTCGTTTAGAGGTGTTTGGCTTGTTTTCATGGAGGTTTTATTTGGCCAGCCTAATTCCGGTAAACTGCCATCTTAAATTTGTTTGAAAGAAATTACGATAGGTAATGCGGCTATGCCCTGCCGGCGTTACTTCTGATGCGCCGCGCAATACTTTTTGGTTCACCATAAATTTGCCATTATACTCACCAATAGCACCGGGAGCCTTGGCAAAACCGGGGTAGGGCAGGTAACTACTTTCTGTCCATTCCCAACATTTACCCCAATTAAATTGGGTAGCGGCTACTTCCCACTCAAATTCGGTGGGTAAGCGTAAACCTTTCCAAGAAGTGTAGGCATAAGCTTCAAAATAACTAATATGGCAAACTGGTTCATGGAGGTTCAACAAGGTTAGTCCGTTTAAGTTATATTGATGCCATTCCTCATTTATTTTATGCCAATAAAGTGGTGCTTCTATTTTATTTGTTTTTACCCAATCCCAACCCTCAGCATGCCAATGCCTAAAATTATGGTAGCCATTGCTGTTTATAAACTCCAAATATTGGGCATTGGTAACCAGATTGGTGGAAATTTGATAGCTGTTTAAATAAACTTTATGTGGATTAAGTTCGTTATCAAAACAAAAACCATTGCCTTTAAAGCCTACTTCATATACACCCTCAGCTACATTAAGAAAATCTGAAACATTATTTGTCTCTACCTTAGGGGAAACATAGGTTTTGCTATAAGCAGGTAATAAAGGGTTATGCCCCAGAATATATTTAATATCGGTAAATAATAACTCCTGGTGTTGTTCTTCATGGTTGAAGCCGAGGATGACAAGTTCTTTCACCTCATCGCTGATCCCTTCATTTAGGAAGGAAATCATGGCCTTATCAACATATTCCCTATATAGATTAATTTCTATTACGGTTGGCCGGCTTAAATTGCCCCGGTCAGTTCTAATCACTCGGTTTCCTACGGTTTCATAGTAGCTATTAAATACATAATCATAATCAGGATTGAACACCTGATAGCCCATAAAATAGGTCTTAAGAATAAATGTTTCAAAAAACCAAGTGGTATGTCCTAAATGCCACTTAGGCGGACTCACAAATTCAATAGGTTGTACCACATAGTCTTCGGTTTGCAAGTAACTGCAAATTAATTCGGTATGCTTGCGTGTTTTTATATAACAGTCGGTTATATCCATTCCCTATTTTTGGTTTAAATACGTACTAAGTTCGCTAATAGTTTTAATGTGCAGGCTATTTGCCTGATTTTTCCTCATCATCAAAGCATAAGCGTTGTTAAAGCCAATTGGTTTCAGCCATTTTATATCATATTTTTTTTTGAACTCAGTATTCACATAATTATAAGTAACTTCCTTATCAACACATACAGCAACAACCGTTTTTACCGAAGGTTTTAAAATAGCCAGTAGGCCAGTTCCGGTATATTCCGGATAAAAATCAATTTGATTGTTGTTTAAGGCCTCGAAGCAAATTTTGGTGCCACCTAAGCCGGTTTTTGTTGCTACATCATAATTGGTATTGCCTTTAATAAGTAAAGCATACATATTGGCCAAAATGTATTGCTCGCCAAATATTTTAGAACCAATGATGATAGTACTTTGGTGACCACCTTTTGATGGTTTATACAGATGATTGGCCACCAAAAAATCTTTAGCCACTTGTTCCGGGCTTTGGTGGAGATAATCGGTCAAATAGTTTAAACGAGTCATTATCGAATCGTTTATTTTTCCGGCCAATAAATTAAGCGTATTTTCCAGATCTGGATATTTCTTTAAGGTGGCTTCCTTTATGATTGGAGCCGCATAATAAGGTGGAAAAATATGCTTATCATCCTTTAAAATTACCAAATTAAAAGCCGCTAGCCGTCCATCAGTAGAATAGCCGCTAATCACATCCAATTGATTTTCGTACTCGGCTTTGTACATCACGGCATCGTTTATAACAACGGTATTTATTTTTAATCCATACTTTTCTATCAGACCAAGATTGCCATCTTGGCGGCCCATAAATTCGGGTGTAAACCCTGCCTTAAGTTTGCTACCATAAGCCGATGGCGCAAAATAAAGCGATGCTAAAAGAAGCAGTAAAATAGGCAACACCTTGGTAATGGAGTTTATTTTGGCAACGTTCAATTTTTGCAACCTTGATAACAGGAAATCAAAAATTACAGCCAACAGTGCTGCGGGAATAGCACCTGCCAGAATCATGTTGGTATTGTTAAGGGATATGCCTCCAAAAATAAATTCGCCCAATCCACCGGCAGCTATGTATGATGCAAGGGTTGCTACACCAACTGTTATTACAGTAGCCGTACGTATTCCCGCAAAAATAACGGGCATGGCAAGTGGTAATTCTACCTTAAACAATATTTGCCATTTACTCATACCAGTAGCCAAGGCAGCTTCTATAACCGATGGGTCAACGCCTGTTATTCCGGTAAATGTATTGCGAATTATTGGTAGTAAAGCATATAAAAATAAAGCAAAAATGGCCGGTTTAGGGCCAATACCTAAAACGGGTATTAAAAACCCCAATAAGGCAATACTTGGTATTGTTTGCAACACGCTTGCTATGCCCAAAACAGCACCCGAGAATTGTTTTTTACGGGTAATGTAGATTCCCAAAGGCAAGCCAATAAGCACTGCCAGTATCAAGGCAATAAATGTAAGCCCAATATGTTGTAAGGTTTGCACCGCCAGCTTATCAGCTTGCTGAATCATAAACTCCCACAAATTTAATTGATGCTCGTTCATTTTGACTTGATATATTGGTAAAATGCTTGCATTATTGCTTCAAAACCCAGGCCTAATACTTCTCCATTTTTATGGTTTTGGATATTTACAAATTCGCTTTTTTGTTTTTTAATGAGTTCAATCAATGTCCATAAATCTATTTCTGCATTTATTATAGGCTCAACATTGTTTTGACGACTTGTAATTAATAATGACCATAAATCTAATATTTTGGTAGTTTTAAATTCGAGCAATAATTGTTGTTCTTTTAAAAAACCTGCAACAAAATCATTAACTGGTTTCAAAAGTAATTCCGATGGGCTGCCATCCTGTACAATTTCTCCTTTATCCATCAAGCAAATACGATCGCCAAGTTCAAAAGCTTCCTGCACATCGTGCGTTACCATGATAATGGTTTTTTGTTTCAGCTCATCAAGTGCTAAAAATTCGGCATGTATGTTAGCCTTGGTTACATTATCAAGCGCCCCAAATGGCTCGTCCATTAAAAGCACAGGCGGGTTAGTTGCCAATGCCCTTGCAAGGCCAATGCGTTGTTGCTGGCCACCACTTAATTCGCTTGGGTAAGCATTTAATATATCTGCAGGCAAGTGTAATTTTTCTAAAAGTTCCAGCGTTCTGCTTTTGGTTTTTTGTTTTTCCCAATTAAGTAATTGAGGAACTATACCAATATTTTGGGCGACTGTATAATGTGGAAACAGACCATAATTTTGCAAAACATAACCAATTTTCCGCCGTAAGGTTTCTGGTTTTTCTTTGGTGATGTCAATCCCATTGATCAAAATCCTCCCTGAAGAAGGCTCAACCAATCGGTTAATCATTTTTAAGGTTGTTGTTTTACCACAGCCGCTGGTGCCTAATAAAATAAGGTTTTGGTGTTCCTCAACCTCGAACGAAATATGGTCGATCGCTTTTACCAAACCGTAATTTTTGCTTAAGCCCTCAACCTTAATCATATACCTATTAATTGTCGAACGAAAGGAATAGGTTATTAATAGATTCGGCATAAAGCGGGTGAGCAAATACGCAATAACGCAATTCCTCATAAGTAATTTTACCCATCATTGCCATTTGAAAAATCGTCATGATTTCGCCACCTTCCGGACCTAATACTGTTGCCCCTAAAATTAGTTTGGTATCAGCATCCACAATGGCCTTCATAAAGCCGCGGGTATCGCCGTTTTCAATGGCACGAGCTACCCAGGCCATGGGCATTTTGGCAACCTTATAATTCAAGTTGAATTTTTTAGCCTCCTGTTCACTTAAACCAATATGGCCAAGTTGGGGGTCGGTAAACATGCAGTAGGGTACTGGTCGGTCGGTAATATTTAAATTGGCGCCTTCTATTAAATTTCTATAAACAATGGTAAAATCATTGTAGGATATGTGGGTAAATGCTGGTCCGCCTTTTACATCGCCCAGCGCATAAATACCTTGAGTTGAAGTTTCTAATTGATTATTTACATTTATAAAACCATGTGTGTTAATTTCAACGCCAGTTTTATCAAGGTGCAAATGCCCGGTATTTGGCGTTCTGCCCGTGGCAAGCAATACGTGTGATACTGAAATTTTTTCTTCTTCACCATTATTTAATATAGTAACATCTATATGGTTTTCAGCTTTTTCTAATTTACTTAAAGAGGTATTGGTGTATATAACAATATCCTCGGCTTTCAATATTTGATTCAAAGATTCAGAAACATCCTCATCTTCTCTTGAAACAATTCTACCCGACCGTTCTAAAACAGTAACCTTACTCCCAAACCTTCTGAACATTTGTCCAAACTCCAAGCCAATATAGTTGCCGCCTAAAACTAATAGGTGTTCAGGTACTTTTTCGAGTTCCAAAATTTTTGTTGAGTCGAGGTAATCAATCTGTTGTATACCCTCAACCTCCGGGATAAAAGGTTTAGCTCCTGTATTGATGAAAATCAAATCAGCTTTTAACTCCAAAGTACCGCCATCATTTAGTACTATTTGGATGGTTTTATAGCCCGTAAATGAAGCTGTACCGAAATATAAAGTCAGGTTTTCGGTAGCTTCCAAGCCGTTTTTACTACCATCTCTAAATTGATGAACTATTTCATCTTTACGGCTTTTAATAACCGGCATGTTTACCGAGTATCCCTCAATGTCAATGCCCAAATGTTTACTATGCGATGCCATATAAGCTGCCTTGGCCGAAGCTACCCAGGTTTTGGTAGGCGTGCAACCATCATTAACGCAGGTACCACCTATCCATCTTTTTTCAATCAGGGCGGTTTTTTTGCCTGCCAATGCCAATTTTTTGGCTAGCGGACCACCGGCCTGACCAGAGCCTATTACTATAGCATCATACTGTTCCATCCTTATTCAGTTATTTTAACGCCCTTCCAAAATGCAGTGTAGCCAGCAATATTTTGAGCAGCAGGTTTGGGATCGGGGTAATACCATGCTGCATCCGGGTTTTGTTTGCCATCAACCTCGATTGTATAATAAGATGCCAAGCCTTTCCAAGGGCAGGTAGTATGAGTTGCAGAAGGCTTGAAAAATTCCTCTTTGATACTATTTTTAGGGAAATAGTGATTGTTTTCAACTATAATGGTGTCATTGCTTTCGGCAATAATTTGGTTGTTCCAAATGGCTTTCATGTTGTAATTGGTATTTTGGGTAAATATAAAATTTGAATGTGTAGTAATACAACTGTTTAATTCCGGTTTTGTTGGTTAAAAGTAAATTTTAAATCTAATTAATTTATAGATTAAGTAGATGTTTCCTTAAACTTATTCCGATTCTACTGCAATATTGAGCACCAAACTAAAGTTACTAAAACCAGAATTAACGATTCAAAAACCCGAATTTTTACCGAATTAAAAAAAGTTGAAATTTATTTTTATTTTACTTTTAAACGCATATCTTTGCAGTCCCAAAATAAAGGCAGATAGGTTAAATTTTTCAAGAAAAATTTACATGTTAACCTTAAAAATGGCCCGTTCGTCTAGGGGTTAGGACGTAAGATTTTCATTCTTGAAACAGGGGTTCGATTCCCCTACGGGCTACAAAAAGCGGTTTTTTTAAAACCGCTTTTTTTTATGTCAAATTTTTTCTGAAACTATCTTCATCTTCCAAAAACTATCATTTCAACTGCAGAAAGTATCATTTGGAACGGGAAAGCTATCACTTTAAGGGTTCAAATTGCTGTCAAACTATCATTTTAGTCCAACATTAGTCCAATATTTTGGTTGAGTTTTATTAAGGTTCTATAAGACCCAAATGGACTAAAAAACATATTGTTTGAGTTTTTTTAGAATAAGTCTACACGTTTGAGGGGTAAGAAGAAGTCTTTTTAGTTGACGAGCCTAATATGTAAAATTCTTAATTTCAATTTTAAGGAGTTATTAACTGCATTGGTGTAAACCGGGTGTTAATAAAATTAATTTTCTTTATTACTCCTACTGGTCAAAAAATACAATGGAATCCCTAATCCTGCTATGCCCAACCCCGGCCAAGTAAACATGGGCTTGTAAATAATTAGTAATGTGCAAAATGCCAAGCCGAGTATGATATAAATTATTGGGATAATTGGATAGCCAAAAGCTTTGTATGGTCGTTCAACATCCGGTTGCTTTTTGCGTAGGATAAAAATTCCCGCTATGGTAAACACATAAAATATAACCGCAATAAATGTGATCATATCCAATAAATCGCCATACTTACCACTTAAACAGAGTATGGATGCCATAATTGCTTGCAGCCATAGCGTGATTTCGGGTATGGCTTTTTTATTTAGGTTGGCTGCTTGCTTAAAAAACAAACCATCTTTTGCCATGCTATAATAAACCCTAGCTCCTGATATAATTAAGCCATTGTTACAGCCAAAGGTGGCTATCAGAATCATTAATGAAATAATGAGTGTACCACTGCTACCAAATATGGCGTTGGAGGCTGCCAAACCTACCCTGTCTTTATTAGCTCCTATAATTTCTTGCACGGTAAGTACATTGGTAAACATGAGGTTTAGCAAAACGTATAATACTGTAACAATAACTGTCCCCAGCAATAAACTTAAACCTATGTTGCGCTTAGGATTGGTAATTTCGCCAGCTATAAAGGTTACATTGTTCCAAGCTTCATAAGCCATTACCGAGCCTACCATAGCAGCTGCTAAAGCTCCCAACAAACTCGGAAAGGTTTGATAATTTATAACCGCGCCACTGGCTGTTAATTGTTTTATATGCCAGGCATCGTGCCAATTGGCATTTAAAATTGCCTTGCTACCATAAATTAAACCAAATACAATCAAGGCCAGAATGCTTACTATTTTTGTAATGGTGAAAGTAGTTTGGATGAATTTACCTCCCCTTAACCCTTTGGTATTGATATAGGTTAGGAAAAATATCAAAACAATGGCCAGTGTTTGGGCCGGTGAAATTTTGAAACTACCAATTTGAAATAACACCAAATCTTCACTCACCGATGGGATCAGGTATGCTAAGAACTTTGAAAATGATACCCCAACAGCGGCTATGGTTCCGGTTTGTATCACCGCGAAAAGGCTCCAACCATACACAAAGGCCACCAATGGGTTATAGGCTTCCTTTAAATAAGTATACTGACCACCTGCCTTTGGGTACATGCCGCTTAGTTCGCCATAACTTAAAGCGGCTGCTAAGGTCATGAAACCGCCAATTACCCAAACGGCAATGAGCCAACCTGCCGAGCCTATATGCCTTGTTATGTCGGCACTTACAATAAATATGCCCGAGCCTATCATGCTACCGGCCACTATCAGGGTAGCATCCAATAAACTAAGTTCGCGTTTTAGGGTGCTGGTATCTTTAATTTCAGTCATGTAATAATCTTCAGTTTAAACGAGTTCGGCGGTGGTTAATGGGGTTACAGGTTCAAAATCGGGAGTGCGACCTTGTAGTA
Organism: uncultured Mucilaginibacter sp.; assembly: GCA_903927645.1. Lineage (GTDB taxonomy): Bacteria > Bacteroidota > Bacteroidia > Sphingobacteriales > Sphingobacteriaceae > Mucilaginibacter. Next base: position 3,673 of record CAIYNX010000210.1, on the reverse strand, counting down.
CCGATAGTTTGGCGTTCGGGATATAGGGCAATACGAGCTTGGCAAAATAATCGGCCTCCTCTATTAATGGAAAGCCGGATAAAACAAAAGACCGTATGCCCATTTGCATATATCGATTTATTTTTTCGATAATTTGCTCCGGACTACCAACCAATCCACCGCCGCAACCCGAAAATACCTTGCCAATATCTGTCCACAATAAATGTTCAATATAACCTTCCTCATCAGCAGTCTGCCTCAACTCATCCTGACGAATTACCCCATACGATCTGGAATCTTCTCCTCTGCTTCTAATTTCGGCGGCTTTCTTCTCATCCAGCTTCGAAACCAAATGGCGGGCATAATCACGGGCTTCTTTTTCGGTTTCCCGAACTATCACATGCACCCTTAGCCCGAAGTCAATTTTACGATTGTAAGTGGCCGCCCTAGCACTCATATCCTGCAAAGTATCATATATACTTTCTTCATTTTCGGGCCAGGTTAAAAACACATCGCAAAACCGGGCGCATAAATCCCTCGACCCGGGCGAAGTTCCACCGAAATACAGCAAAGGCCCACCATTTTGCTGGTAGGGTTTTACCGGGTCGGCAGGAAGGTCAAAATCATAAATTTCGCCCTTAAACTTTATCCTGTCCTGCGTCCAGGCCTGCTTCAATATTTGAATAATCTCGCCACAGCGTTTATACCTAAATTCATGGTTCTCTATAGTACCCGGCAAATCGGAGTTGATGATATTGATGGTTAACCTACCTTTTAAAACATGATCCAAATTTGCCAAGATACGTGCCAGGGTAGGCGGATGTATTTCGCCTGTGCGTATAGCGGTTATCAGGTTTATTTTTTCTGTTTGTTGGGCAATCGCGGAAGCAAAAAACAGTACTTCCTGCCCAACGGTATATGCCGTTGGGAGTAAAATATTATTGAAACCTAATTTCTCGGCATGTAGGGCAATATCGGCACAATGGCTAAAACTGCTTCTTCTGCTATTATCCAACACACCCAGGTAATTAGTATCGCCACCTATTATATCATCAAACCATGAAACTTCGGCAACCCTATCAGGTGTACGGATAGGGACTGTTTTGATATTGTTTAGCATAGTCTTTCGCTTAGCGTGTATAAATTGTTTTACCTTCTTTAATGGTTTGCAATACCTGCACCTCTTTTATTTTTAAAGGGTTGATGGTGGTTATATCGTCCGAGAGTATTACCAAATCAGCCAGTTTTCCTTTTTCTATCGAGCCTTTTGTTTTTTCTTCAAAATATTGATAAGCGCCATTTATGGTGATGGCACGTAAGGCTTCGATTGGGGTTAACCTTTGGTCTGGACCAATTACTTGATCGGTTCTTGATAAACGGTTTACAGCCGACCAAATAGTAAACAACTGATTAAGCGGTGTTACACCATAATCGGTATGATTGGTGAAAATGATTCCCTTTTTTAAAGCACTTTTTGTGGGACTAGCGAAATAAGCCCGTTTTACACCCAGATTCCTAACATGCACATCGCCCCAAAAAAAGGTATGGTTAGTAAAAAATGAAGGCACCATGCCTAACCTTTTATAGCCATCTAACTGGTCATCCCGCACAAATTGCGAGTGTATAATAACTGAACGGCGTCCAAGGCTGGTGGTATTTAATACCTTGTTGGCATTATCAACCGCCTTTATATACATTCCCACTGTCGAATCGCCATTACAATGCACAAATGTTTGGACGTGGTTTTTAAAACCTTTTAAAATAGCATCATTAAATTGCTCCTGGGTAACCGTTGGTATGCCGCGGCAATCGGTACCATCGCATCCGGGTACCGGGGTTAGGTAAGGTTCGCTAAAAAATGCTGTCTTACCTTGTGGCGAGCCATCGGCTACTAATTTAAAGCCTTCCAGTTTTAACCCATTCCTGTATTTGCCAAATTGAAAAACGGTATCGGTCAATAATTTATCAATAGTAGGGTAGCCCGGTAACGATACAATATCAATAAACAATTGTTTTTTCTCAGCAGCAGCTTCAAATAGTTTTACAGCATCGTAACCAGTATAACCTTCCTGCGCGGTTGTTATGCCATTGCTGGCATAAAACAGCTCCTGATCTTTAATGTCGTTAATTTGCTCATCCAATGTAGGTTTTGGGCCGCTGCTTTTACGCTTTAATAAACCTGAAGCATGTTCTTGCAATAATCCGGCAGGTTCATTTGTCCCCGGCTTTCTTACAATCATGCCACCAGGAGGGTTTTTGGTGGTGCTATCAATACCCGATTCCCTGAGGGCTGCTGAATTGGCAACCAGCATATGACCAGAAACATGGGTAATTACCACCGGGTTATTAGGGAATGCAGCGTCAAGGTCTTCCTTTACGGGATGTCTTTTCTCTAATAACTGATCCTGGTCATAGCCAAAACCTGTTATCCAATCGCCATCATTTAGTTTATTTTTCTCTTTGAACTTTTGAAGTTCGGTAACTATATCGGCTATACTTTTTACAATACCGACTGGAGGTGCCGACAGGTCGACTATTTTTGAGCGTTGCAGGCTCATAAAATGGCTATGCCCATCAATAAAACCCGGAACCACTACTTTGCCCTTTAAATCAACTACCTCTGTTTTGGCGTTCTTGTATCTGTTAATCTCTTTTGTAGTACCTATTGCCAATATTTTACCGTTTTTAATGGCAATTGCTTCGGCAATGGTATTTAATGAATCAACAGTAATAACTTTACCATTGGTAAATATGCGGTCGGCAAATTCCGTTAGTGCCGGTAAATCTTGGTTTTTGAACGATAGGAAGCCTATTCCTATCCCCAGTAAAATCAGTAATAAAAAATACTTTTTCATTTAATTTGAGGGTTATTATTATGGATTTGGTACGGCTAAATTATTGTTAGCCAGCTCGGAAGCTGGTATTGGCCATATATAGTTGCTGGCAGTAGTTGCTACAGCGGGGGCGGTACCGATAGATCCTATTTTTGATGGCAATGCTTGCAGTTTTCTTTGCAAATCGGGTGCTCTGAAACCCTCACCTAACAACTCAATACGCCTTTCTGTCAAGATGGTATTTAAAAGTGCCGAAGGTGTATTGATATCAGTTGATATGAACGAATATGACGGATCTGAACGTTTTCTTATGGCATTCAATAAAGCTAAGGAAGTAGTAGGGTCGGATACAGCGGTAGCTTCGGCATAATTTAACAATACCTCGGCATAGCGTATCACCGGGATATAATCAGAATATGGTGAAACAGTAATTTTAAACTTAATTAAATCATTCTGTCCGCTTTTAGTAGTTATCAAATTCTTTCTTGCATCAGTTGAGGTGGTACCTGATAAAGCATTATTTGCATATATACCTGCCTTGGTAAGGGTAAGCACAGCCGAGCCGTAATAGGTTTGCGCTAAAGAGGCTTGTGTACCCGGCGCATCAACCGCATTAAATGGTAATGAGAATATTGATTCCTGCCCGGTATAGCTTCCACCAAAAACAGTTGCTATATTACTTTCCAGCTGATGAGTTAGGATCCCGTTTGTATAAACAAATGGTGCTGAAGTGGTGGGCACTATTTTCTTGGCTTCTTTTACCACACTTGTATAATCGCCCTCCACCAAATACACCCTGGTTTTTAGAGCGATGGCTGTTGCCTGATGCGCGCGTGATGAATTTAATGCCGCTGTAGCAT
>CAIYNX010000209.1 GCA_903927645.1 uncultured Mucilaginibacter sp. | reverse complement strand
GGATCAAATGCACTGGCGTTTCCACCAAACACTTTCCAGAACTTCAACAAGGATCCTCCGGTTATCAGTTGATAGCTTTCATTAGGCGGCCCTTTAATTAATGGGATTAAATGTAAAGTTAAATGATATTTGCAAAATAAACAAGAAGCAATTAAGGCATATTCGCCAACAAATAGGTGTAATTTTTCAGGGGTACCATTTGGTAAAACGTTTAACTGCGCTCGAGAATGTATTGATTGGTCGGCTAGGGCAAATAAATACTTTCCGCAGTATCGTTTACGGTTTTACAGATGAAGAGGCTGCTGAAGCCATGACTGCCTTAGAGCAGGTTAAAATTGGAAATTTGGCCAATGCCAAAACAGGTAATTTAAGCGGGGGCGAAATGCAAAGGGTAGCCATCGCAAGGGCGATATTCCAAAAGCCTACCTTATTAATTGCTGATGAACCTATCTCTAACCTTGACCCTAGCAATGCTAAAACTATCATGAAATTGATAAGGCCATTGTCGCAAAATATACCGGTTGTGGGTGTTTTTCATCAACCGGAAATGACCGCTAAATATTGTACCAGGGTAATTGCCATTAAGGATGGTAAGGTTTTTTACGATGGCGACCCTAAATTATCAAACAAGCAACTGGCCGATATTTATGGTGAAGAGTTAAGTTTAATTGAACAACAGGAACAAGGCTTTTTTAATTAATAACGATGCAATATAGCCTAAAAAGATACCGAAGGTTCTTAATACCCCTAATTTCACTTCTGGTTGTTACCGAAGGGGCTTCCATTCTTTGCAAGGCCGATTTTACTTCATTAAGTATTGGAATTATTGATGGTATTAAATTTATAGGTACCATGTTTCCTCCTGATTGGGCCTCATTTGGGGATATGATTTTGCCTGCCTTCCAATCAATTTTGATTGCGTTTTTAGGAACCGTTTTCGGGACCTTTCTTTCAATTGTTTTTGCGGTTTTTGCTTCAACCAACCTAACATTTAAATGGCTTAGAAACATTACCCGTTTTTTGATAGGTTTTGAACGCTCCTTGCCCGAAATTATTCAATTATTACTATTAATAGCAGCTTTTGGTTTAGGTCCAATGGCCGGAATTATCGCTTTATCGTTGGGTTGCGTAGGTATGTTAGGTAAACTTTTGGCCGATACTATAGAAGAATTAGACCCGATTATGTTGGAAGCCATGCAATCGGTAGGTGCAAATAAAATACAAATGGTTGTTTTTGGTGTTTTGCCTCAAATTATACCTAACCTAATATCGTTTGCCTTGTTTAGGTTCGAAATAAATATCCGTTTATCGGTTATTTTGGGCGCAGTAGGTGCAGGTGGAATAGGCTACCAACTTGATTATTCATTTGGCATGTTGCAATACCATAAGGCGCTTACAGCATTGATAGTCATTATTATCATGATATTTGGAGTGGAAAAACTATCGCAAATGTTACGCGATAGAGTAAAAATGGAAGGGGCCTTAAAATGAGCATTTCAAATCCCTATATCCTACCCTCGCAACAATATAAGCAGAGGGTTACCATATTCAGTGTTTCGGCCATAATAGTTTGTTTGGCTTGTATCTACATGAATTTTAATCCTTTCATGTTATTTACAGAATTCCATTATGTGGTTGATTTATTAAAAGAAATGTTTCCGGCCAATTATAAGGTTGTTTCTGATAATGCCTCCATTCCCTATTCCATTTTGCTCACCATCGCAATGGCATTTTTGGGTACATTATATGGAGGGATTATTGCCATAATTTTGGCCTTTTTATCGGCTTCTAATATTATCTCCTACAAAATAATACGATCAATAGTAAGCGCTATTATTTCTTTTTTTAGGGTGATTCCTAGCTTGGTGGTAGTACTTATATTTGTAATAGCAGTTGGTCCCGGACCATTTGCCGGTATGCTTACCTTGGTTATTTTAACAATAGGCACTTTTGGTAAATTATTCCGTGAAATAATTGAAAATACCGAAAATCCTCCCGG
>CAIYNX010000208.1 GCA_903927645.1 uncultured Mucilaginibacter sp. | reverse complement strand
TTGCTTGTGTGTTTTCGCCACCGCCGCAGTTGATTGCCAAAGATGGCGACCAGCAGAGCCAAAAAAACGCGGCCGACATCAAACAATTGCAGGACGATTTGACGCAGGAAAAAGAGGATAACCTGCAAAACCCCGAAGAAAAGAAAAAGGCGCTGACTGAAATTATAGCGGATTATAATGCCCAGTTTAATACCAACCACAGCATTAGCGAGTTTGATTTGTACTATAAAGATGTGCAATGGCGCATTAAGGCGCAAAAATACAGCAATAAGGAATACCCGCAGCAAAACAAGATTGATATTACCATAGTGGTTGATATGCTGCTTACCGGCTTTGATAGTAAATACCTGAATACGCTATATGTTGATAAAAACCTGAAATACCATGGGCTGATTCAAGCTTTTTCGCGCACCAACAGGGTACTGAACGATACCAAGCCTTATGGCAATATTTTGGATTTTAGGCACCAACAGGAGGCGGTAAAACAGGCCATTATGTTATTTTGTGGCATGGATGGCGAGCAAGCGCGCGAAATTTGGATGGTTGAATCGGCGGAGGAAATGCTGGAGCAATTTAAGCAGGCCGTGGCGGCTTTGGGCGTATTTATGCAGGAGCAAAATGTGGCGAGCGAACCCGATGGGGTGTATAACCTGCGGGGCGATACCGCCAAATATACCTTTATAAAAAACTTTAAGGAGGTGCAGCGCATAAAAACCCGGTTGGACCAATATACCGATTTAAGCCCTGCCGATACCGATAAGATAGCAGCCATATTGCCCGAACCCCAATATTTGGCTTTTAAAAGCTCGTACCTTGAAACAGCCAAGCAATTGCGGGTAATACAGCAACAGGAGGGCAACGATGCCGAAGATGCGCTGCAACAGCTCGATTTTGAATTTGTGCTTTTTGCCACGGCCATTATTGATTTTGATTTTATAATGGGCTTGGTAGCCGATAGCACACAGCCCAAACCTGCCCGCGAAAAAATGAGCAAGGAGCAGATTATTAAATTGATAAAGGCCGAAGCCAATTTAATGGACGAGGAGGAGGATCTGAAAGATTATATAAACAGCCTTGACTGGAACAGCGGTAAAGATATAAACGCCCTGAAAACTGGCTTTGAAGCCTTTAAGGCCGATAAATATGATAAGGAACTGGCAGCCATTGCCCGCCAACATGGGTTAGAGACCAACCGCCTAAAGGCATTTGTGGCGCAAATAATGAGCCGCCTTATTTTTGATGGCGAAAACCTGACCGATTTGCTGGAGCCTTTGAACCTAAGCTGGAAAGAACGCCGGGTAAAGGAACTGGCCCTGATGGCCGACCTGTTGCCCCAATTAAAAAAACTTGCCGACGGGCGCGTAATAGCGGGACTGATAGCTTATGAGTAAAGATAAAGGTTTAGTGCTGGAATTAAGGTTTCCTGAGTTTGTAGGGGAATGGAAGGTGAAACAGGTAGGTGACGTTGTAGTTTCAGAAAGTTCAAATGTGGCCTTAAATAAACTTGAGCTAAAATCAACTGGCTACCCTGTTTATGGTGCTGACAGCATCGTTGGTTATATTAATGATTTTCAACAGAGTGAAAAATATGTCTCAATTGTAAAGGATGGTTCTGGAGTTGGAAGATTAAATTTCTGTGAA
>CAIYNX010000207.1 GCA_903927645.1 uncultured Mucilaginibacter sp. | reverse complement strand
TTTTTAGCCCTCAATTACCAGCCCCATAGCGCAAAATTTATCGATTCTCTCGGTTACCAATTCATCAATATTTTTAGCTTTTAAGGCTTTTAAATCTTTTAACAGCTGCTTTTTTAATGTTTCGGCCATTGCTACCGGGTCTTGATGCGCGCCTCCAAGCGGTTCTTTTATAACGCCATCAATCAGCTTGTTTTTAAACATGTCTTCTGATGTTAGCTTCAGCATTTCGGCAGCTCTTTCCTTATGTTCCCAGGTTTTAAACAGGATGGTTGAGCAGTTCTCGGGCGAAATAACCGAATACCATGAGTTCTCCAGCATTAATACCTTATCGCCAATACCTATACCTAATGCCCCGCCTGATGCTCCTTCGCCAATAACCACACAAATAACAGGTACTTTTAATACCGACATTACCAGCAGGTTGCGGGCTATGGCCTCTCCTTGTCCGCGTTCTTCGGCTTCCAAACCCGGAAACGCTCCCGGTGTATCAATCAAAGTAATTACTGGTTTGTTAAACTTTTCGGCCATCTTCATCAGCCTTAAAGCTTTGCGGTAACCTTCGGGGTTAGCCATCCCGAAATTGCGGTATTGCCTATCCTTGGTATTTTTTCCTTTTTGGTGACCGATAATCATAACCGATTGCCCGTTTATGGTACCAAAACCACCTACAATGGCTTTATCATCGCCAAAGGTACGGTCACCGTGCATTTCAATAAAATCATCGCACATCAGCTCAATATACTGCAAGGTGTAGGGGCGTTCGGGATGCCTTGAAATTTGTACACGTTGCCAACCATTAAGGTTACCATATATTTTATGCATCATATCTTGCAACTTACCATCCAATTCAGTAAGTGTAGCAGACATGTCCAGCTTATTTTTTTCCTCTACCTGCTTTACCTTATCAATCTGCAATTGCAGCTCGGCAATGGGTTTTTCAAAATCAAAAGTAACCTTCATTTTACCTCATCTTTAAGGGGGGCTAAATTAACAAAATGTATTGGTATTTTGTTTATCCTAAAATTTATACTAAAAAAATTAAATAATAACAACTGTTTCAATATGGAATATTGATGAATCCTATAACCTCAATTAACTAATAAAATTATTTATATGGCCAATGGGAAAATGTTAATTTTAATGGGTATTTTAACCTACAGAAGGAACAATTTTTACAAATTAAAACTAAATTCAATTATGAATTTTCGTAATGATGCATACTTTTATTTATTAGCACAAGTAATCTTAATTGTTGCCGGATTCATTTATTTTTTACCATCAATTTTAGGTAAAAACAAAAAAACTGGGGTTGGTTATTCTTATGTAATTTATTTTTCGGTTGTACAGGTGTAGGTTGGATTATTTGTTTAATTTGGGGTTTATCATCTGAAGATTAAAGGGCTTATGTCTTAATATAAAGCTGACATTGATTTAGTAAATAATTTCGATTCAATATTATTTACCAAATAAAAATTTGGCCACTACAATTTAAAAAACACCTTCTTCTTATATAAAAAGTAGCACAGCCCCCATTCCAAACCAAATATGCAGGCTGATGAAACAACCATTTTTAAAAACATTCCGGCATGGAACCAGCCTAAAACACCATCGGATATGGCACGGATATAGGCAGTAAACCATCTATCGCCTACAATCTCAAAAAACAGGTAAATAAAAATGGAGTTCATGCCTACTATAGTAAAAAACTCGAGCTTTTGACGGTGATTTTTTATATCAATCCACCAATAAGAAATAGTCAAAAATAATAATGCCCAACCCAAAGAGGCTAAAGTAAAGGAGGAAGTAGCAATACGTTTA
>CAIYNX010000206.1 GCA_903927645.1 uncultured Mucilaginibacter sp. | reverse complement strand
TCGTTTTACATTTAAGCTTGAATGTTAGACAACCTCATGTTTATACGTCACAATGTGTAGGTAAAATCCTTGCTGAAATACTCAATTTATCTTTCTACCATCATTGCAATTTACTTCATGACAGCGCCGAGACATGGGGGGATATATAAGGATATATAGATATATATCCTCTATATTCCCCCATGCCTCGGATACTGCAACAGGCCTTTTCCAAAAGGCCTGCGGGCCAAAAATGGACTGGCGTCCCACCAGCCTGCGGCTCGCAGCGCCTGCGGCGCGTTCCCTAGAAGGCATTTAATGCAATCCATTAAAATACGAGTTACAACGAAAGACGACGAAACAAATTCGACAGGCATCGAAACAATTCGACAGACATCGAAACAAACAATAACACAATACTTAAAATATATTCAACTCATTCACAAACATAAATAAAATATTAATCACCTAATCAGAAACGATTTGATTCCGTGTTTCCGCCATTTCCCTTTCAAAACAAAATATTTTAAAATCTTGACTCATTAGAAAATAGTTTGCAAGAAGCGGAAACAACGGAGATACGGAATGAAATATTATTTTGGATATGGAAAAGCAAATAATATAAAAGCATACAATTGATTTACCTTTTAAATTGCCAGAAGCAAATTTCTCGATTCGATAGTTTGCAGAAAATAGTAGAGTACAATATCATTCATTATTAATTTATAATATATTAAACATACTACCAAGCATTTCAGCAGTGGTAAGGTATCACAGCGGTAACGTCACCGCTCTATGCAGGTACGGTCATGGGTTCGAGTCCCAGTCCCAAAAATTTTTTGACCTTTAAAACGCGTTAACTAACAAAAAATATTCTTTCTACACATAGGAAATACTTATAAACCATGGTGACCCGCTAGCCTAATTGCTAGTAGGTCTGGATGTAACCATGGCGTAGGCGTCCGAACCCTTTCCCCCGTGGACTTGGTGCGACACGATAAGCGGGCTACACTGAAAAAATGCTCCGGAAATAAGGTCGGACGGAGCTGTAAATTCCAAACTTGGCAATATTCTTCGCTTTGTGCAAGGCATAGCGCTGTACGGAGAGGGATAAGATCAATGGGAACGTGTGCCGACAGGTCCAATGGGAACGTGTGCCAACGGTGTAAAATACACCGGGACATCAAAAAGATGTTCCCCCCCCCCAAGGATGTATATAAAATACACCCGGGCATCAAAAAGATGTCTAATTACAATAAAACCACCACCATTTCCATCAAAAACTTCCAAGTTTTTAAATTTTGTAAACATTACTTGTATCAAAATATTAAAATTTATAGGAATGTTTTATCCGTTTAAGTCCGAATTTTTACATAAGGTAGTTAGAAATCATTATTTAATTCATCATCATTTTCAAAAATGAATCAATTTCTAGGCAAACCCTGCTTTAAAAAGGTAATGACCAACAAAGACGAACGCAAACAAAAGCAGCAGAAAACAAATATGTTGCAGTTTTTAGGCAAGAAGACACCAAAACATAAAGAGGACGAGAAAACCACTGCTGTGAAAGAGTTTCTGAAATACTTTTGTGAAGTTCATAAAGACAAATCAACTGTGCATCGATCAGATTCTGATTTATACAATGAATATTATGACTGGACAATGCAGACGAACCGTGTTGGCTATGGCAAGCCAACATTTATTGCAGAAGTATTTAAGCTGCAAGACGATCTCCCGACGGATACAATGCCTTTGAAACGAGAGGTGAATATCTCTTTATTAACCGATTCTCTTCTTGGAAAAAGAAAGCGCGAATGAGGATTTAGAATAGGAATTTCAGAAATTTTATTCGTTTATTTCTTGAAATTAATTACTTTAGCAAAAGTAAAAAACAAAAAATAAAAAAAAAAATGAACAGACAATTAATTTATGAATTATTTGAAAAAAAAAGTACATATTCCGCCAGAGAAAGTCTCAATGAACTTCGTGATTGCTACGAACACTACAGTTTAGAGTACATTTCAGCTCCAGATTTCGTCAAGGGATTAAAAGAAATGGGGTACACAACAAATCGTAAAAATAATCAAGTAAAATTAAGGATGAAGAAAGATATTCGCAAGAATTACTTTGGGTCAGGTTAACACTGATTCTTTTTTTCTTTCATAATCGAAAATATAAAAAGTAAAAAGGGGATATAAATAATTTCAAAATTAGTATTATTATTATTGATATTATAGTTTATTTTTGTATAATTCTTTTTATAATTTTGAAAATGAACGAAAAAATGTTAGTCCATTTTGTCCATTTGGCGCGCGGTCAAGATTACCGTAGATATTTGTTAAAGTAAACCGATTTTTT
>CAIYNX010000205.1 GCA_903927645.1 uncultured Mucilaginibacter sp. | reverse complement strand
TTAAGTTGCCTTTTGGTTTGTATATAGTAAACGCGGTGCAGGAAGAAATAGGTTTGCGTGGTGCCGAAATGATAGCCAACTATATAAAACCCGATGTAGCTATTATTACCGATGTTACCCACGATACCACCACCCCAATGATTAATAAAATTACCCAAGGCGATTTAGCTTGTGGTAAGGGGCCTGTAATTTCATACGCACCTGCAGTACAAAATAATTTAAATAAATTATTGATTGAAGCAGCAGAAAAAGCCAAGATTCCTTTTCAACGTCAAGCCTCCTCAAGGTCAACCGGAACTGATACTGACGCATTTGCATATTCAAATGATGGGGTACCCTCTGCATTAATATCATTACCTTTAAGATATATGCATACCACTGTAGAAATGATTCATAAGGAAGATGTGGATAATGTAATAAGTTTGATATATGAAGCATTGTTAACAATAAAGGCAGGTCAAGATTTCAGATATTTTAAATAATACCTAATTTTACAAACTTTAATTAATCTACTGCTGGAAAATTGAACCCCTTTTACACAACACATATATGAAACCAACATTAGTCATTTTGGCTGCCGGTATGGCGAGCCGTTATGGAAGCATGAAACAAGTTGATGGTTTTGGTCCTAACGGCGAAACTATTATTGAATATTCGATTTACGATGCCATTAAAGCTGGGTTTGGAAAAATTAGCTTTATCATTCGAGAAGAATTTTTAGATTCATTCAAGGCTATTTTTGAACCAAAACTTGCAGGACGCGTTGAAACTGATTATATATTTCAATCATACGACTTGAAGCCTTTTGGAATTGACAAAACAATTGAAAGGGCTAAACCATGGGGTACGGCGCATGCTGTTTTATCAGCCCGTAACCAAGTGCATGAACCTTTCTGCGTTATTAATGCCGACGATTATTATGGTTATGACTCTTTTGAAAAGATGGCCTATTTTTTAAATAATGAGGTAGCAGATGATAAATTTTCAATTATAGGCTATCAAGTTAACCGGACATTATCAGAATATGGAACAGTTTCAAGAGGTGTATGTCAGGTGGATGATCAGGGAAATATGGTAGCTATCAATGAACGTCTTAAAGTATATTTTGCAAAAGATGGGAGTGTAGTTTATGAGGAAAATGGTGAAGAAATACCGCTGGCACCCAATACCCCAGTTTCAATGAATTTTTGGGGTTTTACTCCTGCTGTATTTGGATTAACAGAGCCATTGTTTAAGGATTTTGTAGCGGCAAATGAAAACAATCCTAAAGCCGAGTTTTTTATTCCTTTAATTGGAGATGAATTAATTAAAAGTGGTAAAGCATCATTTAAGGTAATACCTACCAGTGCAAAGTGGTTTGGTGTTACTTACAAAGAAGATAAACCAATAGTACAAAAAAGTATTTCGGATCTTGTTGCCAACGGAACCTATCCGGAAAAACTTTGGACATAATAGAATTTAAAAATTTAAGAGTCCTGCCATAAGGCAGGACTCTTTTTTTAATCAGAACATCTTTCAACCATTAGCTTTTTATGTTCAAAAGCTATAACCATACGCTATAATGGTAGTTTAAAATAATTTAGTGAATTAAATTTATTTTTTTAATTATAAACTTATTTCAAAAATAAAAGAGGATATATCAATTTTATTTATATATTTCTTGCTTTATATTTAAAATAATTTAAGAAATTCGCTACAATTAAATTAAATGCTATGCAAAAACCTAAATTTTTTATTCTAGCCTTAATGGCATTCTCCTTTTGCGGAACAAAATTAAAGGCGCAAAAGGTTGAATTTACCGAATACGATTTGCCCAACGGCTTACACGTAATTCTTCATGATGATCATCATGCACCAGTGGTAGCGGTTTCTGTAATGTACCATGTTGGTTCAAAAAATGAAGAGCCCGGTAGAACCGGCTTTGCGCATTTTTTTGAACACCTTTTATTTGAAGGAAGCGAAAATATCAAGCGTGGTGAGTTTATGAAAATTGTTTCGGCAAATGGTGGCCAAAATAACGCCAACACCACCCAAGACAGAACTTTCTATTACGAATTATTTCCTTCTAATTATCTTGAAACTGGCTTATGGCTTGAAAGCGAACGCATGCTACACCCAGTTATAAATGAAATTGGTGTAAAAACACAAGATGAGGTTGTAAAAGAAGAAAGGCGCATGAGGACCGATAACAGGCCCTACGGTAAACTTATTGATGATATTGCCGCCGCTTTGTTTACTAAACACCCTTATCATAATGGCGTAATAGGTGCTATGAAAGATATTGATTCGGCCAAGCTCGATGAATTTAAAAACTTTTTTAAATTATATTATGCACCAAATAATGCAGTTTTAACCATCGCCGGTGATATTGAAATAAGCAAAACCAAGCAACTTATTGATGCTTATTTTGGATCTATTCCGTCGGGAAAACCGGTTGTATACAATAAGGCCGAAGATGCACCTATAACAAAGCAGGTTGTTGATACTTCGTATGATGCAAATATCCAAATTCCGGCTATTCTGGCAGCTTATAGAATCCCAGGTAAGGATACACGCGATTCAAAAGTGATGGAAATGATTTCTACCATTTTGTCAAATGGTGCTAGTTCAAGAATGTATAAAAAAATGGTCGACGACAAAAAGGATGCATTACAGGTTTTTGCCTTTAATTACGCTCTTGAAGATTATGGGATGTATATAGTTGGCGCGCTACCAAACGGAGGGGCAGCACCTGCTGGCTTGCTAACTGATATGGACGAAGAAATTGTAAAATTGCAAACAGACTTGATTAGTACAGATGATTATCAAAAACTTCAAAACCAATTTGAAAATGATTATGTAAGTGCAAATTCTAGAATGTTAGGTATTGCCGAAAATTTGGCTAATGGTTACACTTTTCATCATAAAAATACTAATTATGTTAATGAAGAGCTTGATAAAATCAGATCAATAACCCGTGAAGAAATTAGGGATGCTGCTCGCAAATATTTAAATACCAATCAGCGTGTGGTATTATACTACCTGCCTGGAAAAGCAAAAGCACAATAATTAACCTTTAGCAAAACAAAAAGATGAAGAAATTTATAATGATAGCTGCCGGGGCATTATTGATGCAATATGCCCAAGCACAAAATACAATCGATCGTTCAAAACAACCAAAACCTGGTGCAGCACCGGTTATTACCTTGAAGGATCCGGTAATTTTTAAATTACCCAATGGCATTACACTATTAACAGTAGAAGATCACCGATTACCAAAAGTTTCTGCCAACTTATCTATTGATGCCGGACCAATAACCGAAGGTAATAAAGCCGGAGTAATCAACCTAATGGGAGGGATGCTGAATGAAGGAACCCTAACCATGCCTAAAGCTGCTTTTGATGAAGCAGTAGATAAAATTGGTGCAAATGTTGACCTTAGCTCAAATGGAGGAAGGGTTGAAGCGTTAACAAGGTACTTTAAAACTGCATTTTCTTTAATGGGTTTAGCTTTAAAAGAGCCTGCCTTTACGCAAGAATCGTTCGATAAGTTAAAAACACAAGCAATAACAGGTTTAAAAACACAAGCTAAGAGTGCCCCAGCTATTTCATCGAGGGTTACCAATGCGCTTACTTATGGTAAAACACATCCTAATGGAGAGTTTGAAACCGAAGAAAGTATTCAAAACCTAACCTTGAATGATGTTAAAGAGGCTTATGCTAAATATATAACTCCGTCAAGGGCTTATTTAACCATTATTGGTGATATTACACCTGCCGACGCAAAACAATTGGCTATCCAAATTCTTGGAAATTGGAAAGGAGTTCAATTAACATTACCCAAACTTCCATTAGTTTCAAATCCGGCAAAGGCCGAAATTGATTTGATTGATTTACCAAATGCAGTACAATCAGAAATCAAGGTGGTTAATTTGGTTGATTTAAAAAAGAATAATCCTGATTATTTCCCGGTTTTATTGGCAAACTATATTTTAGGTGGGGGAGCTAATAGCCGTTTATTTATGGATTTACGCGAAAAGCATGGCTTTACTTATGGGGCTTACTCAAGTTTAAGTGCGGGTAGGTTTCAAACTACTTTCCAAGCCTCTGCAGCTGTGCGAACTGCAAAAACAGATAGCGCAATCGCATCTTTCTTAAGCCAAATAAAACGCATCCGTACCGAAAAGGTTACCGATGAAGAGTTGGTAAATGCAAAATCATTATACAATGGTTCTTTTGCCTTAAATTTAGAAGACCCGGCACGCACTGCCACATTTGCCAGCAATATTATATTGGAAAACTTGCCTGCCGATTTTTATAAAACATATTTACAAAAAATAAATGCCGTTACTGCTGATGACATTATAAGAGTAGCACAAAAGTACATAAGCTATGATAATACCAGAATTATAGTTGTTGGTAATATTGCCAAAATGCCCGATGGACTGAAGAAATGTGGTTACCCTGTGAATTTATTCGATGCTTTTGCGAACCCTGTTACAGAAAGTAAACCGCAAGCTTCGGTTGATGTAAAACCTGCGGATGTTTTTAAAGCATATATTGATGCAATTGGTGGATTGACTGAAATAAAAAATTTGAAATCATATGCTGCAACATTTACCATGGCTATGCAAGGTATGTCATTAGCGGTTGACCAAAAGAAATTAGCTCCTAATAAAGAGGTTATGTCAATAAAAATGGGCGATAATGTAATGATGAAAGCATTATTTGATGGTGATAAAGGATTTCAACAACAAGGTCCGGGAAAAAAAGATATGACTGCCGAAGAAATTGCGCAAAAAAAGGTGTTTACCTCTTTAATTGAACAGGTTGATTATTTACAAAACCCGGCTTTTAAGTTTACTTTAAAAGGCGTTCAAAAATTGAATGGCAATGATGCTTATCAAGTTGATATAACCGACCCAATTGGTAAAATAACTACCGAGTATTATGATAGTAAAAGCAAACTGCTTGTTAAAACTGAAACTACCACACAAGAGGGTACCGTAAGTATTACCACAACTGTTGAGTTTAGTGATTATCGTAAAGTTGGCAATTTAATGTTCCCCTTTAAGCAATCATATAATATCTCCGCAGGTGGCCAAGAACAAAAGTTTGATTGGACAGCTACCGATATTAAATTAAATGCGGGAGTTACTGCCGATGATTTTAAATAGCTTATTATTAAAATTTGAAAAACAAAAGGCTTGCATTTGCAGGCCTTTTGCTTTTTATTACTTTCAGGAAACCGAATTTAGGTACCTATTTTTTAAATTTGATTAATTTATAACGTAAATATGAAAGTTGAGATATGGTCGGATGTAATGTGTCCGTTTTGTTATATTGGCAAGCGCAGGTTTGAAAATGCCTTGGATAAATTCGATTTTAAAGATAAAATAGAAGTTACATGGAAAAGTTTTCTGCTTAATCCTGATTTGGAAACCGACCCTGATATATCAATCGACCAATACTTGGCAGATAAGAAAGGCTGGACTTTAGATTATGCCCAAAAATTAAACCAACAAGTTACCGCTATGGCCGCAGAAGTTGGCCTGACCTATAATTTTGATAAAGCAAAGGTAGCCAATAGTATTAAAGCACATCGCTTTAGTCATTTTGCTAAAAAACACAACAAGGGAATTGAAGCAGAAGAAGCATTGTTTAAAGCCTATTTTACCGATGGAAAAAACATTGATGATAATGGTACCCTAATAGAACTAGGCGTACAAATGGGTTTAGATGCCACCCAAATTGAGCAAATGTTACTAAATAACACTTATGCCGAAGAGGTTAAACAAGATTTGATAATGGCTCAAAATTATGGTATACAAGGCGTACCATTTTTTGTGTTCGATAACAAATATGCCATATCGGGAGCACAACCCCCCCAGGTGTTTGAACAAACAATTGCAAAAGCCTTTAATGAATGGCAACAAAATAATAATCAAATGGCATTAGAAACCATTGAAGGTGCTTCTTGTGGCACCGATTCTAATTGCTGATACCATAATTTATTATCAAAAAAACAAAATAAAAATTAAAGCTTACCTTTGCTTTTAAATGCAATTAGTGTAGTATTTACACTAAAATATGAATCAAAGCAAAATAACAAATAAAACTCAGCGTACCGTATTACGAATTGCGGTAGCTTCGCTGTTTTTCATGGCTGGTTTATGTTTTTCGAGCTGGGCCTCACGGATAGCAACTGTTCAACAAAATCTAGGTCTTTCAGATGCCGCCTTAGGGGCAGTGCTTTTTTCCTTACCGGTAGGATTATTTTTTTCCTTGCCATTTTCTGGATGGGTAATAACAAAAATTGGGAGCAAAAAATTATTAATAGCAGCATTACTTACTTATGGCTTTGCATTGGTTAGTTTAGGATATGCCCAAAATACGTATCAACTTGTTTGTTGCTTGGTTATTTATGGTTTTGCTAGTAATGCTGTAAATATATCGGTAAATACGCAAGCAGTAGCTACCGAAAGATTGTATGATAAGCCCATTATGGCATCCTTTCATGGTATGTGGAGCCTTGCCGGCTTTACAGGGGCGGGTATTGGCACATTTATGATTGCCCGAAGGGTAGACCCATCTCATCATTTCATCTTTATTTTAGGAATTTTGATTGTTGGGGTTTTCTTAGCTTCCAGGTACTTGCATGATGATAAAGGAGAAGTAAAAAGTTCAGAACCATCTTTACCTATTTTTGAAAGATTAAAACTTATTATACCATTATTTGCCTTAGGTGCTATTGCCTTTTGCTCTATGATTTGTGAAGGAGCTATGTTTGATTGGAGTGTGGTTTATTTTAAGAAGGTGCTGATAGAACCAATACAATTACAAGGCTATGGTTTTAGCGCGTTTATGCTTACCATGGCTTCAGGAAGGTTTATAGCCGATGGTTTTGCCCACCGATTTGGGCTTAAAAGAACCTTGCAGGTAAGTGGTATATTAACCACCACTGGTTTATTGATAGCGGTTATTTTCCCTCATTTTTATACAGCCATTATCGGTTTTCTGTTGGTTGGGGCGGGTGTATCCTCCGTAGTGCCAATGGTATATAGCGCCGCCGGAAAATCCAAAACCATGAGTCCGGGAGTAGCATTGGCAGCTGTTTCAACAATAGGGTTTATTGGCTTTTTGGTTGGTCCGCCATTAATAGGCTTTATTGCCGGACTAGCAACACTAAGAGTATCCTTTATTTTTATTGCCTTTATGGGCTTTTGCGTAATAGTTGGCTCAACCAGGGCAAAGTTATAGCTAAAGTGTTAATAGCTATTATTAAACTATTTGCTCCAACATTTTTATGTACAATGTTATACCTTCCCTAATTTCATCCACATAAATAAATTCATCGGCAGTATGCGATCTTGCCGAATCGCCAGGACCCACTTTTAGCGATGGTATATCAAGTAATGATTGATCGGAGGTAGTAGGTGAACCATAGGTGGTTCTTCCTAAGGCCAAGCCCGCTTGCACTATTGGATGTTCTTTTGGTATTTTTGATGGCTTTAACCTGATTGACCTAGGAGTAACCTCACAACCAACATGTTGCCTTATAATTTCAAGTACTTCTTCATTGCGATAAGCATCTGTAACCCTTACATCAACTGTAAAATTGCAGCTTGCAGGTACCACATTGTGTTGCGAACCTGCATTGATAATAGTTACCGACATTTTTACAGGTCCAAATACTTCTGATTCAATCGGGAATCGATAATTTCTAAACCATTCAATATCTGTCAATGCCTTATAAATAGCATTTTCACCTTCTTCTCTGGCTGCATGCCCTGCCTTACCATGTGCCACACAATCTAAAACCATCAAACCCTTCTCGGCAATTGCCAAATTCATTAAGGTAGGTTCGCCCACAATACCAAAATCAAGCTTGCCCAATGCTGGTATAATAAGTTCGAGCCCATTAACACCCGAAATTTCTTCCTCGGCAGTAGTAGCCAAACAAAAATTGTACTTTAGGTTTTCACGGTCATGAAAATAAAGAAAGGTATGTATCAGCGATACCAAACATCCACCTGCATCATTGCTGCCTAAACCATATAACCTGCCGTCTTCAATAATACCGTCATAAGGGTTACGGGTATAACCCGAATTTGGTTTTACGGTATCATGATGTGAGTTTAGTAATATGGTTGGTTTTTCAGGATCAAAATATTTGTTCCATGCCCATAAATTATTTAGCTCACGATGCGTAGTAACTCCTTTTCCTTTTAAAAAAACTTCCAATAAATCGGCAGTTAGGTTTTCTTCTTTGCTAAATGATGGTATGTTTATTAACTGCTGTAAAAGCTGGACAGCTTGTTGGTATAAATTGGTTATTTCTGTCATATATATGCCCTGCAAAAATATGGATTTTGTACGAAAATTCAGCACATAAAAAGGATGGATGAAACATACCGGTTTGAAATTGGCAGGTTCATTATAAGTCAATTTTTGAATTGCGTTTGGTATCATCCATAAAAATGTAAATAACCAATGATGTTGCAATGCAAATACTCACATACCAATAAAACCATTCCTGATGATGGTACTTCTTAAAATCCAATGCAATATATTCAGCAGTACCACCAAAAATAGATACCGCTATAGCATATGGAAAACCAACCCCCAATGCCCTGATATTTGCCGGAAATAGTTCGGCTTTAACCACTGCATTTATGGAAGTGTAACCGCTTATAATTATTAATGCACTCATTATCAAAGCAAAGGCAACCCAGAAATTGTGTGAATTCCCTAAGGCTAACATAATGGGTACTGTAGCTATACTCCCCAAAACACCAAAACCAATAAGCAATGGTTTCCGACCAATTTTGTCAGACAATAAACCAAATGCCGGTTGTAACACCATAAACACAAATAATGTAAAGGTTGAAATTAGTGTGGCATTATTTAAACTAAAACCAGCAGTATTTACCAGAAATTTTTGCATATAAATGGTAAAAGTATAAAAAGCAACTGTTCCTCCTAAAGTGAGTCCTATAACTGTTAAAAATGCTTTAGGGTGTTTAAACAGTGTTCTTAAAGTACCGCGTTTATCAATTCCTACAATTGGTTCTGTTAAATTAACAGTTTCTGTCATGCGTCGTCGTAAATAAAAAACAATAATTGCCAATACACCACCTATTGCAAAAGGAATCCGCCATCCCCAAGCATGTAACTGTTTATCATTCAGAAATAAATGTTGTAAAAGTACCAATACCGCCAATGCCATCAATTGACCCATTATAAGCGTAACATATTGAAAACTCGAAAAAAAGCCACGTTTATTTTTGGTTGCAACTTCACTCAGATAAGTTGCGCTGGTACCATATTCGCCGCCCACACTTAAGCCCTGCATAATACGCGCTAAAACTAAAATTAATGGTGCCAGAATGCCAATCTGCTTATATGCCGGTATAAAGGCAATTATTAATGAACCAAGGCTCATAAGCAAAACTGAAACCGTCATTGCTTTTTTTCGGCCTTTTTTATCAGCATAAGCGCCCATTAACCAACCACCTGCAGGTCGCATCAAGAAACCTATTGCAAATATGCCGGCTGTATTTAAAAGTTGTATTGTTTGGTTATTGGATGGGAAGAAGGAGGAAGCAAAATAAAGCGAAAAGGCAGTATAAATATACCAATCATACCATTCAACCAAATTGCCTAATGATCCTGCAATAATTGATTTAATAGTACTGGTTGTTGTTTGTTGTAGTTTTTCAACTTGGTTTGAAGACATATATTTTAGGATGGTTTTTTAAATATAGGTTTTTACTTTTAAAGACCTAAAATTATTTGTAAAACCACTTCCTAAACATTGTAATGATGTTTTAAAAAAAATTTCTACCTTTGTCAAAATCCACCTATACGATGCAAAACCTCACCCTGCTCGACGGTAAAAAATTTCAAATAACCCTTCAGCGTTTATGCCGACAACTCATTGAAAATCATGACGATTTTTCGGGCTCTGTTATAATTGGTATACAGCCTCGAGGTATTTATTTGGCTAAACGTATTGCCGATGAACTAAGGAAAATTTTACCAGGAAAAAAAATATTACAAGGGGATTTAGATATTACTTTTTACCGGGATGATTTTCGTCGTCGTGAATCGCAGTTAATGCCTAACCAAACAAAGATCGATTTCATTATTGAAGGCAAAAAGGTAATTATGATGGATGATGTTTTATGGACTGGCAGAACCATTAGGGCTGCAATGGATGCTTTACAAGCTTTTGGCCGACCAGATAAGGTGGAGCTTTTGGCTTTTGTTGACAGAAGATATTCAAGGCATATACCCGTATCGGCAGATTATGTAGGTATAGAAGTTGATTCCATCGCCTCACAAAGAGTAGTGGTAAGTTGGGTGGAAACTGATGGAGAAGATAAAATAGTGTTGGTATCGGATGCGAAGTAAATTTGTCTGAGCCGATAGCTATCGGCTCAGGATTTGCAGGATTATAGAATTTTCAGAATTTGTTTTAAAAAATTGGTTACTAATCACTTGATAATAAAAAACAATTCCGAAATGGAAATCCTGAAATTCAAAATCAAAGCAAATCCGAAATCGAACTTCCGAAATTCGAAATAAAAAACAAATGGCAGGACTAAGTACACGTCACTTATTAGGTATAAAGGATTTAAATCCTCAGGACATTCAATTGATTTTTGAAACGGCAGATACATTTAAATCTGTATTGAATCGCCCCATAAAAAAAGTCCCATCCTTACGAGATGTTACCATTGCGAATATTTTTTTTGAGAATAGCACACGTACCCGCTTATCATTTGAATTAGCAGAACGGCGTTTATCAGCTGATACCATTAATTTTGCTGCATCTTCCTCATCAGTAAGTAAGGGAGAAACATTGATTGATACTGTAAATAACATACTGGCAATGAAGGTAGATATGGTGGTGATGCGCCATCCTTATGCCGGTGCAGGGATATTTTTATCGAAACATGTAAAGGCACAAATAGTAAATGCCGGCGATGGAGCCCACGAACACCCTACCCAAGCTCTTTTAGACGCTTTCTCGATACGCGAAAAATTGGGTGATGTAGCCGGAAAGAAGATAGCAATAGTTGGCGATATATTGCACTCGCGTGTAGCCCTGTCAAATATTTTATGCCTCAAACAACTTGGAGCCGAAGTAATGGTTTGCGGCCCAACAACCTTGATTCCTAAATATATTTCATCATTAGGGGTAAAAGTTGAACATAACCTATTAAAGGCTCTCAACTGGTGTGATGTTGCCAATATGCTGCGTATACAGTTAGAGCGCCAGGATATTAAGTATTTTCCATCACTAAGAGAATATACGATGCTTTATGGTCTGAATAAGCAAATTCTTGATTCGCTCGATAAGGAAATAATTGTAATGCACCCGGGCCCTATAAATAGAGGAGTTGAAATTACCAGCGATGTGGCTGATAGCAAACAATCAATCATATTAGACCAAGTTGAAAACGGTGTAGCCATCCGGATGGCTGTTTTGTTTTTATTAGCCGGCCAAACGCCCTAATAAATATTCCTTTTAAATAACATTTATTCAAATATTAAAAAGATCGTTTATTAGGTTTAAGATTAAATGAAGCATATTATTATAACTTTTTTATTAATAGTGCCAATGAGCCTTTTAGCCCAAAGTAATCAACAAAAAAAAGTTGATTCTACTTTTCAAATGGTTGTAAAATACTTCAACGAAAAAAATGCTGAGGCTATTTATAACCTTACCGGTAATAATTTCCAAAAAGAAATAAGTTTTGATACGTTTAATACTATAGCCAACAAACAACTTTTTACTTTAGGAGCTATTAAAGATTGGGTATTATTAAGTTTTGTAAATAATAATGTTGCCAGTTACAAGGCAAAGTTTGAAAACACAACCATGCAAATCCAATTAAGTCTCGATAAAAAAGACAAATTGGAGCTTTTTCTTTTTAAACCTTATCAAGAACCAACGGCAAATAAAACAGCCCTTGTTGCCAGTTCAAATCCTCTTAAATCAGGGTTTGAGTTAAAATTAGATTCAATAATTCGCACTTATATCCAAAAATCAAATACAGTTGGCTTATGTATTGGCATTGTTGATAAGGGGAAAACCATGGTTTATAGTTATGGCGAAACAATTAAAAGAAATGGTAAACTACCAAACGCCGATAATTTTTTTGAGATTGGTTCAATAACCAAAACTTTTACAGCTACTTTACTGGCTTATTATGCCAATGATGGATTATTAAATATAAATGATCCGATCACCAAGTATCTTCCGGATTCAGTTGCAGCCAACCCTGAGCTAAAAT
>CAIYNX010000204.1 GCA_903927645.1 uncultured Mucilaginibacter sp. | reverse complement strand
TTTATTCGTACCAAACTACCGAAGGATATCCATCTGTTGATTGGGTAACTACTTCAAAAGGAGCTCCCGTACCATCTGGTAATGTACAAATTCCGGTTGGAAATGGCTTAGGGCTTTATTATGTTGGACCGAATACGCGTAGCAATTTGTCTTCAACTGTTGCACCTGATAGTTCGATAGTTACCTTTTATGGTTATATAAACCAAGGCAATATTGATGTATATCCATGGTTTGCACATACTAGCAACAAACTATCCTACACAACTACGGCAATTAAGGCAAGTGTATTTTTCCCGGGTACAAATTTAGTAGGTAACCCCTACCCTGCAACCATTGATTTGCGAATGGTTCAACAAGACAACCCTAACATCACCAACTTTGCTGAATTAGATGATGTAGCGCCACATGGTTATGTACTTTATGGCTGGGATGGTAAAATAGAAACAACACAAGGAAGTTCAGCTTCCAGGTATATTGCCAGTGGTCAAGGCTTTTTTGTAACCGTTAAAGATGAAAAGCAAACCCTTACCTTTAAAGAAGATCAAAAGGTTTATAATACCTCGTTATTAACTGCAAAATCAAAACCTCCGGGTTTATTGGTAAATAGTGGAGGCTCAACCATCAACCAAAACAATAAATCATTGGCTATAAATACCCCAACTATTAACGATTTGAGTAGTTTACACCTCAAATTGACCCAGGATAGTTTAAACTTTAGAGAAACAGGCATTTACTTTAATAAAAAATGGGACGACAACTTTGGTAATGGTGATGCCCTTGATTTGGATGGGCTTGGTCTGAAAATATTTTTATCAAGTTATACCACAGATGGTGCCAGAGTTGGTATTAATACCCTGAATAATTATATATCAGGTAAAAAGATAAAGATTTACGTAAAAGCAACTTTAGATGGTACCTATAACCTTCAAATCTCGGATATAACAAATATTGATCAATCACTCATGAATGTTTATCTGGTTGATAACTTTAAAAAAGATTCGGTTGATCTGGTTGCTAACCCTGTTTATAGTTTTAGCATCGTTAACGCAGATACCACCACTTATGGCGCAAATAGGTTTGCTTTGTCAATTCAAAGGAAGCCCTATCAATTGCTATCATTTAATGCTGCTAAATCAAAAAATAATATCACCGTAAACTGGCAAACTAAATTTGAAGGAGATTTTACTGGCTTTGGATTACAAAAACTGAATACCATAAGCAATAAATATATAACAATTGATAGCCTTCAAAGTAATGGAGCCGGCAGTTACGCCTTCAATGATCCATCAGCAACAACCGGTGAAAATACCTATCGGTTGGCTCAGAATAATATCAATGGAGCAGTCACCTATTCAACACCTGTAACTATAAAATATGGCTTATTATCATTACCAACTACATTGGGTATATTCCCTAACCCCGTGATTGATAATGTTTTGTTTGATTTTAGTGGTTTAGTTACAAATCCAAGCGGGACATATACCATTCAGGTTTATAATTCATTAGGAGTGTTGTTATTAGAAAATACATCAAATACCAATTTTTTAAATACCAACTTGAGTTCGCTAAGATCAGGCATTTATATAGTTCATATCAAAAATGCTACCGGAAATATTATTGGAAAATCAACTTTTATAAAAAACTAACGTATAAGCAGACAATCAAATATTGATTGTCTCTGAATTATAATCTACCTAATGATGAAGAAACATATTTTTAAATTAAGGGTACTTCTTATTATTGGAGTAATCAACTTTTTGTTTATAACCCAATCAAAATTAATGGCTCAAGGCGATTTTGGTTGCGGCGATGATGACCCTACCGAAGAATGCCCTCTTGATACCTGGGTATATGTATTAATTGCAACAATTATATTTTTAGGGATATACCATTGGTGGAAGAAGAAAAGTGAATTAAAACTCCATATTAATCATAATTAATGTAAACAAAAACCCATATCTGATTAGACAAGGGCTTTTGTTTATATGAAAGTTTGGTTAAATCGATTCTAAAATACCCACTAATTCAGCAGGTTTGGCAAAATAGGCACTATGACCACAATCTAGGCTGAAAACTTTCTTAACAGTGCCATTGTTGGCCACCATTTGTTTTTGCAAACTGGTACCCACCCCAATATCTTTCAAAGTTTCAATGTAATATTTTTCAACGCCATTAAAATTTTCGGTTAATATAGGCTTTGCCTGAAATGCGGCTAATGGCTCTAATCTTCCCTTACCTTTTTCAACTACCAATTTCTTTATATCATCAGAGCAATCTCCGGCAAATACACTTACAGTTACATTGTCTTCCAAATAAGCACCTGAATAATCGGGCGTAAACTTCAAATTTGGCCCTATCTTACTTTCAGCATCCATTCCGGCAAGTTCTTGCAAACTTTGTCCGCTTTTTGGAATATAGGCCGATAAATACACTAATTTTTCAATTTTAGTAGGTATCTTTTCGGCTACTGCCGATATAACTACACCCGCCATACTATGCCCAACCAAAATTACTTTAGTTTGCTCAGCATTAATAAGGCTAACTACCGCATTTACATACGAATCGAAATTTACTGATTTTGGTTCAGCATGATCGTCACCATGACCGGGAAGATCGAGCGTAATAACCTTATTGCCATCTTTTTCAAGCAGGGGTTTAACTTGGTCCCATGCATATTTACCTGCAAAGGCACCATGGACCAGAACATACGTCTTTTTCATTTTATTATTTTTAAGTTTTAATGGAGAAAATGAGCTGATTACAAACAGGAAACCTATAAATATAGGTGCTACTGTGATAGATTTTAAA
Organism: uncultured Mucilaginibacter sp.; assembly: GCA_903927645.1. Classification (GTDB taxonomy): domain Bacteria; phylum Bacteroidota; class Bacteroidia; order Sphingobacteriales; family Sphingobacteriaceae; genus Mucilaginibacter. Next base: position 2,760 of record CAIYNX010000204.1, on the reverse strand, counting down.
AATTTCATGGTTAAATATTTTTATCCAAACATAAAGCAACATGCCTAAATATGTGGGTATTAGGCATTCAGTTTTGGGTATAAAACTATTTATTGGAATTTTTTACGATAACCTAATGGTGATAATTCCGTGTATTTTTTAAAAAACTTTGAGAGATGAGAAGTATCTGTAAAATCTAATTGATGGGTTATTTCAGATACATTTAATTCCGAATAACGTAAAAGAGCCTTAATTTCCATAATCAGCATTTCGTCAATAAATTCGCCTGCTGTTTTACCCGTTTCGTGTTTAATAATTTTACTCAAATGGTTGGTTGAAACCGCCATTTTGTTTGCATAATCCTTTACGTTACGTAGCGTGATGAAATTTTGGGCAACCATTTTTTTAAACCTACTAACCAAATGTGATTCCTGTTTATTAATCAAATATTTATCAATTTGCTGGCGGTTATAACTGCGTTTGGCAGCTATAAAAATCATTAAAATTAACAATTTAATACTTGTTTTAAACTCAGCCAGTCCTTGTGCTATTTCATTCGAAATTGAATACATGAGTTGGGTAATGTTTTCAGCTTCCTCCTCCATTAATTCAAAAAAAGGAGTATTTAGGTAATGTAGAAACGGAAATCTTTTTGCTAAGATCCCCTCGGGAATTACCTCTTCTATAAAATCGGCACTAAAAAATAGGTAGTATGCTTTTAAATCGGGACTCACATTTTTCATCATGAACAACCTATCGGGTACGTTAAAATGAATGGTATTTTTTTTATGTCGATACGTTTCAACACCAATATCAACTTGTAAGCCACCCTCAAGGCATAAGGCAACTCTATAAAAATTCGACTTTAAGGGTCCTATCTCATCCTTTAAATTAACACTTGAATAAATTCCAAAACCTTCTTCAATTAACCTGGGTGTATGATCCAAACCAAAACCTGTTTCCGCTATCTGAGTTTTATGCACCGAAAAGTAAGCTTCATTTAATTTAAACAATTGATTGTGCTTTTTTTTTGCCATATTTTTTAAAATATTTATGGGCTGCAAATTTTTAAATAATGAGTTGATTAATTACTAAACATAAATTTAGAGATAAAAATTTTAGAGCACAAAGGGTTTAATAGTTTATCGCTGGTATACAGTATATTTTTAAAATACTTTGAAAATATACCGACAAACAGCCGTCATTTTATTAGTAAGTTTGCATCATGAATCAGGAAGAATTACAAAATATTAGGGATGAATACCATGCTGCTGCCCTTACCGAGGAAAGCACACTGGCCGACCCAATAAAACAGTTTGAGATTTGGTTTACACAATCCTTAGAGGCAAAATTGCCCGAGCGCAATGCCATGACTTTATCAACAGCTACAACAGACGGTAGACCATCGGCAAGGATTGTTTTGTTGAAAGGATTTAACGAAAAAGGATTTACTTTTTTCACCAATTATTTAAGTCGAAAAGGCAAGGAGCTTACTAAAAATCCTGTTGCCGCACTTACTTTTTTTTGGCCGGCTTTTGAGCGACAGATAAATATAGAAGGAACGTTAGAAAAAGTTGGTAAGGAAGAAAGCGAGCATTATTTTCATTCGCGCCCAAAAAACAGTCAGATTGGCGCAGTGGTATCGCCTCAAAGTCAGGAGATTGATAGCAGGGAAGTACTAGAAAAAAGATGGGCCGACCTAGCTTTGCAATATGCCGAAAAGGAGGTACCAAAGCCAGCCCATTGGGGTGGATTTATTTTACGACCTACCAGAATTGAATTTTGGCAGGGTCGCCCAAGCCGCCTGCACGACCGTATTGTTTACAAACGAGTGGATAACAAAACCTGGAAAAAAGTACGTTTGGCACCATGATTTTGGAGGAGATAAAGGCATTACTAAGCGAAAAGTTTGGTGAGGATATTATTTTAGGTACCGAAACAAACGGCTTGCAATCAGCATTGATAATTGCAGCAGACAAGATAGCCGAAGTTTGTTTAGAATTGCGCGATAACCCAAAAACCTATTTCGACTTTTTAGCCTGCCTTACAGGGGTTGATTATGGTAAAGATAGCAATCGGTTTGGGGTGGTTTACCATTTGGCCTCTATCCCCTATCAAACCCAAATCACCTTAAAAATAAGCAAGGAAAACAGCAGAGATTTGAACCAATTGCCAGAATTTAAAAGCATATCGGCAGTATATAAAACCGCCGAATGGCATGAGCGTGAAGCCTATGACCTTATTGGGATCTATTTTGAAAACCATCCCGATTTGCGCCGAATTTTATTGCCCGACGATTGGGAAGGCTATCCATTAAGGAAAGATTATGCCAATGCCGAATTTTACAAAGGCATAAAAATTGATTAAGTTTGAAGTAAGCTAATTGTTCATTCATCCCATAAAAACACCTGAATTTGAATAACCAACACCCGGCATACCAACAGGCTTACCAAAATTACGAGCAGAAAATAGCGCAAGCTAGCGTAGAGGATATGGTACTCAATATGGGGCCACAGCACCCTTCTACACACGGTGTTTTACGCTTGGAGCTGATTACCGATGGCGAAATAGTAAAAGAGGTAATACCGCATATAGGCTACCTCCACCGCTGTTTCGAAAAACATGCCGAATCGCTTAACTATCAGCAAACCATACCATTTACCGATAGAATGGATTATTTGGCATCAATGAACAATAGTCATGCTTTTGTGATGGGTGTAGAGCGGATGATGGGGATTGATAAGGATATCCCGAAAAGGATTGAATATATACGCGTATTGG
>CAIYNX010000203.1 GCA_903927645.1 uncultured Mucilaginibacter sp. | reverse complement strand
TTGATTTGGATTATTCCATTGCCTTTGATTTTGTTGAGGCTGATTCACCGGGTTATTATTATTTCCCGGAATTGGTGCAGGCTGCGTTACTTGGTTTGGATTATTCCATTGCCCTGAATTTTGTCTATTACCATCATTACTCCACCTACTTTGCTGCTGATTTCTATTATCACGGTTATAAATTCCTACATGTTGAGGTATTGGTTTATTGATAGTTTGTTGATTATTTGAATTAATTGAAGGCCTATAAACAGTTATTTGGTTATTATTGATAGTAGTTTGACCAGGGTTAACCCTTTCGTTTATAGTAACTTGCTGTATCTTAACATTGGAAATGTTTTGAACCTGAATAATATTAGGCCCTCTGTTATAATATTCTGGATGTAGGTTTCTATTATTTTGGTTGTAATAATTATTTACAATAACCGTATTATTAACAACGTTGTAATTATTTTGTATAATATAGTTATTGACGTGATTTTGATTAATATGCTCTGCCCTAACGTAACACCAATCATTATCTCTAGGTCGCCAACCCGTATTTATATCGACCCTAGGAGGAATTGGAGCCCAACCATAATAATTCCCTGATTGACCCCAAGTAACCCAAGCGGGAGCCCATTGATGCCCGGGAAGCCATAACCAACCATAATAATCATCAAAAAACCACCTGCCATAATGAAAAGGTGCCCAACCCCAACTATACTCAGACACCCATGTCCAACCTTCGGTTGTGTAGGCCCATTGGCCGTTTGTACTGTAGGGTCTAAAATCTACTTGAACATTAGGTTTCCAAACATACCCATAATCCGGAAAATCTATCCATTGGCCAAAAGGATCTAATTCGTCATAAAAAACCTGGTCAGTTATTACATGTGTTGTTACAATAGGGTTTGGTGGAGGTGGTGTACGCCTTACAGGTTGTTCGGTGTAAGTATATACCATAGTCCCGCAACTGTAAAGTACGCTTGAAAAAATCAAAGCACAGTAAAATATCTTTTTCATAAATTCTTTCTTTTTGGTGGTAATCGTTCCCAATTTATTTGATGCGAAATATTTAAATATGTTATTTTTTAGCTAGATGTAAATACAATTCAAATATTAATCTTAATGATGAAATTTCAATGAATATTAAAAGTTAATATTATTTCTAGAGCGATACACGATAAATATTATCTCCAAAAACCAATAATCAAACCCATTAATGTTAATGAAACAATGCTATAACCGCCATTAATAAATATCAATCTCCAGCTTTTTAATTCAAATAAACTATGAATTGCGATGGCACAAAAAGTCCAAATACCTGCTAAAAAGCCTGCGCTTGCACCCCATACCCAAGTAGTGTTTGCACCAGATAAAAACATTGCAAGGTTAATTGACATTAATAAAGAAAATAAAGCAGTAAACCCGAATATTTTTGGTTTGTTTGATAATTTTATGTTTTCTAGAGATGTGTTACTGTCAACCATCCATGCCTTTGCAAATAATACATTTGAATACCATAGTCCTCCTACTAAAAAAGAAGATAATCCAGCTACAACAACAGCAAGCCAATTAATGTTTTGAAAATTCATGATTAAAAGGGTTTTTATATAAAGGTAATCAAATTTTAATATTTAATTGAACCAATTTTGGCTTTAAAAAGGTTAAAAAAATGAATTAATAAATGCACCAAAAACTATATTTATCTTATTTTGTTTAAATTAGTATTAAATTTACTTAAATATATTGTTAATAATTAAAGAATTATGAACAGAAAAGAAGAAGCCAAATACCTAAATAAAGAATGGAAACGAATCAACATTCATTTAAATATGTTTTTAGAAACAGGTGATCAGGAAGAATTACATAAATTTAGAGTTCAAATTAAAAGACTGAAAGCCATGTTAATAATGTTTCAACACGCCAATAAGAAACAAGCTTTATTAAAAGACTTTAAGCCTTTGGCCAAAATTTTTAAATTGGCTGGAAACATAAGAGAAGCTCATACCAATTTACTTTTAAAGGAGAAATACAACATTAAAAATGAATCTTTTGAAGTTGATCAACAAAAAATAATTGAAACAGGTATTATCCAGTTTAAAGAAAAAGGAAATAGATATTTAAAAATAATTAAAGAAGTTCAAGCGAATATAAAAAACAATTTATCAAAAATTGAGGAAGAAACAATTGCTGATTTTTACAAAAATAAATTACAAATAATTGCAGAAAAACTTGAAATACCACACTTTAATGAAGACCTGCATTATAGTAGGAAAATTATAAAAACATTGGTTTATAACCATAAATTGGCCAATAAAGCCTTAAATGGTTCTGTTGCTATAAATTCAGACTACCTTGATAAATTACAAAATACTATTGGCGAATGGCATGATAATATAGTAGCAGCGCAACTTTTTAGTGCATCGGCATTAAACGATAAGGCAATTGCTACAAAAATAAGGAGAAAAAACACCTCCGTTAAAAAAAATATTATAAACCTAGCGTCTGATTTTATGAACAAAGCCACACAACTTGAAACTTCAAATGAAAATCAAACTTTAATGGTGCAGTAAAATTCAATACTTCAGGAAATTCTATATGGGCTTAGAAATTGAGCGTAAATTTTTGGTTAACCATACTAAATGGAAACAACTAATTAAACCTACTGGTGCAAAATACAAACAAGGCTATTTGCTTAATGAAGTTAATAAGGTAGTTAGAATTAGAGTAACTGATTCGGCTGCATATCTTACCATTAAGGGCACCACTGAAGGTATTACTAGAAAAGAATTTGAATACCCAATACCTATTAATGATGCAAATGAGCTTTTGGATGGTTTTGCAGGAGCCAAAATTGAAAAAACACGCTATAAAGTTAATCATGAAGGTAAATTATGGGAGGTAGATGAATTTTCAGGAGATAACGAAGGACTTATCATTGCCGAACTTGAATTAAAAAGCGAAACAGAAACATTTAACCTTCCTGATTGGATTACTTTTGAAGTAAGTAATGATGAGCGGTATTACAATTCAAACCTTTCGGTAAATCCTTTTAAAAATTGGTAGTCAATTATAGATTAGGGTAATTGATTAAAATTTATATTTGGTTTACTGTTTGATTTTTCTCGTATAAAAATTGAATTTCTTAAGGTATAAGTATTAAAAAAGCCACAATTTTTTAGGAAAAAAGTGTCATTTATTTTACCACCACCGTAATCCATTCTATAGCCTTTTGCTCCGGTATTATCAACAGTAAATTTTGCATTATTCAATTCAAACCAATTTTCATTTTCATCAGCAATCCATTGATTACTAAATAGAACCTCTCTGGTATTTGTTCCCCTTTCAGGTTCAAAATTTTCTAAAAATGAATGCAGATGTTTTAAATAAGTTTTAGTTTGTGGTCGTTTAAAACTTGCTATTAGCTGCCATTTATTTATTTCGGGCGAAAAAAAATAAGCAGTAAAAGTCGTGTTATTTGTACTATCGGGGATCGCATGCAATAAAAATTTATATTTATTACCAGCAATCCAATTATATTTTAAATAGCTCTGTCCACCCGAACCTTCATTCCCAAATTCACCAGTATGTACATTTTCCCCTTTTTTTAATATTAATATTTTTTGATTATCAGGAATTTGATCAGGGCTATCCGTTTTAAAAGGGCTCCATACAGAAAATAAAATTCGCCTTTCTGAGCTTGAATTTACTTGCATGCCAAAATAACCCTCACTGAAACCACATGCCATAAAGTAAGAACCTATGATATCATTATGTTCAGGAACAATTATTTCATTATAAAACCAAGTGGCCTTCAATTTTTCATTTATAGGATAATTTAAATGAACAGAGGGTCCACGTCTTCCCCAATAAAAAAAATCACCTTCATTATCTTTCACATAAGCTATTTTTGAATTTACCGATGTTCCTGACAATTGAAAACTGTTTATATTGGGAAATCGCTTTCCTTTTTTTGATATTGCAGAAATTTTTATCGCCTTGTAACCAGTATCAGTGATAGTCCATTGGCCTGCATAATAAAGCTTTTGATTCCCTTTCTTAAAAAGAATTTGTTTTTTAATATTTTGAAGCTCTATTTCTAAAGTACATTCACTATCTAATTCTTGTATTTTAAGCCAAACCTTTAAATTACCTGGTACACCAAACCTAATAAAGGTTGTAAAATTTACATTTTCATTTGTCCAATTTTCAATACCTAAATTTGATATCTTACCCCCAATTGTATCATTCTTATTCGACCAAGAATTACCACCAATAGGCACAATGACCAGGCTGTCGGTAATGCTTACAATTTTAAAGTAATTGATCTTTTTAGTTGTTAAAGCAGTTAATATCAAAAAAAGAATTGCAGAAATACTAAAAGCAAAAACCTTAAGATTTAATTTTTTCATTCCAAGCATTTA
>CAIYNX010000202.1 GCA_903927645.1 uncultured Mucilaginibacter sp. | reverse complement strand
TCACCTTCCAATACTATGTTTTTTAAATCCTCATCAAAAACAATCACACGTCCATTACCATTTTTTACTAAGATATTTCCAAGCGTGTCTCGTAATTCAATTATTTTAAAGTCATAGTTATAAGTTGAATGTTGTATTTGGAAATAATAAGGATTATTTTGATAATATAAAGGTTCTTTAATTTCAACCACTTCAAAAACTTTATTGTTTGGATAATAATAGGAAGCAGATCCAATTTGCTGACCATTTTTGTATTGTTCTACGCTTTTCCTAGATCCATTTCTATAAAAAGTAATACAATTACCATCAAAAACTAAATCATTTGTGTTAGTTAATGAATTGGTAAACATTTTTGCTTTCCCATTATTATAATATTCAAATATTCTATATTGGTCTTTATCCGTATTGGTATCTGGTGGAAGTATGAATCTGTAGAAATCAGCACTATCTTTTGCAACTGGTTTTACCTGGTTGTTTTTAAAGTATACCTTTAAAGTGTCGGTATTTTTTGCATAAATTAAATTAGGGGCAAAAAAGAAAATTGATATGATTATTAAATACCGGTACATATAATTGATAATGTTTCAGGCATAAATATATTCAATAAAATATATTTAAGTAATATTTTTTGATATTAAATCCCTGTTACAAGGTAAATTAATGTGTTTATTAGTATATAATTCTGAATAATAAATTCAACTTTGTGAACCAAAAAATTAAACATTATGATTTTAAAAAGGGATTAGCGCTCGAGTTTGAAATTATTGATTTATCGAAGGCTCATTCCAATCATCCAAAAATACTTACTACAGCCCACCGAACTGGCTTTTACCATATTTTTTGGTTTACTCATGGCCATTTTACCCATCTGGTTGATTTTAAACCAATTGAAATAGTACCAAACACTTTGCTTTTTTTAAATAAGGATACCGTACAGCGTTTTAGCGAAACCGGTGGTTTTGAAGGAAAGGCCATTTTATTTACCGATAATTTTTTTTGTAAAACAGAACCCGACACCAAATTCCTAAAAAGTACTTATTTATTTAGCAATTTGCTACCTGTTTTTAAAATGCAAGTTAGCGGAGATGATTCGCCATTTTCTGTTTTGTTTAAACAAATGGAGCATGAACTTTTGATGGATAATGACCAGCAACATGGTAACGTGCTGAAAAATTATTTGCATAATTTACTGTTGCTTGCCGAGCGTGAGAATAATGGAAAAAACCTCTTAGCAGTTAAACAAGGAATTGATCTTGATTATGTATTAGCTTTTAAAACAGAACTTGAGATAAAATTTAAACTAGAAAAATCAGTAGGCTATTTTGCAAACCGATTAGGAATTACCGAAAAACGGTTGAACTTGGCTACCTCCAAAATATTAGGTAAATCGCCAAAAGGAATAATTGATGAAAGGGTAATGTTGGAAGCCAAACGTTTGCTAGCTTATACCAATGATAGTGTAAAACAAATTGGTTTTGAATTGGGTTTTGAAGAGCCAACCAATTTTATAAAATTTTTCCGCAAGCATGCCCTAACAACACCAGTTGAATTTAGGGATAACAACCAATTATAATAGACCAAATTTACCATTTAAAGTCCTTTTTGTATCACTAGCTGTCGAGGTCTTTCTTGCATTTTTGTATAGTTTTAAAAAAGAGCAAAAAAATTACAACAGCGAAAACAAAAAACAATTTAAATGAATAAAATAATGGAAATTAGCAACAAACAAAAAGTAGAAGCCTTACTAAAATCAATTGAAACTGGCGATACCGCACCCATAGCGGAAATAAACCCAAACAAATACAAACAACATAACTTGGCAGTTGCAGATGGTTTAGCAGGTTTTGGAGAAGCTTTAAGGGCATTGCCGCCAAACTCGGCAAGGGTAAATACCGTAAGGGTATTTCAAGATGGAGATTATGTATTTTCACATACCGATTATAATTTTTTTGGTCCTAAAATAGGCTTTGATATTTTTAAATTTGAGGATGGTAAAATAGTAGAACATTGGGATAATTTGCAGAAAACGCCCAACTCACCAAACCCAAGCGGGCATACCATGATAGATGGTGAGCTAACCTTAACAGAATTAGAAAATACCACTGCCAACAAAACCTTGGTTGAAAACTTCATAACCGATATTTTGGTAAATGGCGACATGGTGAAGTTGGCAGGCTATTTTGATGGGGATAGCTATATCCAGCATAACCCTTTGGTACCCGACACCCTTTCGGGTTTGAGTAAAACCCTTGCAGAATGGGCACAGCAAGGTATTAGCATGAAATATGATAAAATTCATATGGTTTTAGGAGAAGGAAATTTTGTATTGGCAGCAAGTGAAGGCAAGTTAGCGGGTAAACATTCCTCTTTTTATGATTTATTTAGGGTGCAAAACGGCAAAATTGCTGAGCATTGGGATGTAATTGAGGAAATTCCATCAAAAAAGGATTGGAAAAACAATAATGGTAAATTTTAATTAGGTGTTTAATTAATAATTGTAAACATTTGGGGTAGGGGATTTTTAAGATTTCTTACCCTGTTGTTGTTAACCTATCAATCTCTGAATTCATAAGAGTTATTGTTTTTGAGATTGTAAATTTTTTAAAAGCGCTCGCTTATCAAAGGGCTCCAAATAATAACCTGATTCTTTCAGAAAATCTGTAATTTCATCCTCATGGTTGTAATTCAATTCTATAATTTTTTTAATAGACTGCCTTTTATCCTTATGGCAATTGTAATATGCTTTGCAAATGCTATAACCTACAAAATACCCTAAATCTGGATTGGGTGAATTACTGCCATTATATAGCCAATTGCTAATTGAGTGAATTTCTCATATTTTGGCATTGATCTTTATAATTGTTGACGTCCTAGGTGGAGCTGATTTGATCTGAATGCTGAGACAAATTCGGTTTCTGT